>JBFYMQ010000006.1:0-40788 GCA_041304825.1 Thermoplasmatales archaeon | reverse complement strand
ATCATTGAAGGGACTGGTCCCTTGGTAATCAGCACATGCGTCAATATCTTCAGCAGTCACCAGGGTACAGGAGAGTCCATCAGCCGCATGATGATCCATAAGGCTTTCCCAGTTATATGGTGTTGAACCAGTCGTATCCCAATAATCAAGCCCGTTCTGCGTCGTGGTAATAATCACATAATCATAATTCCCACTTGGGTCACAGAGCCCTCCAGGGTACTCAAACGTCGGTATATCACTTATCTCATACAGCTGCGTAATCCCAGGGTTTAAAACCAAGGATTGCACATAGGTTATATCAGCAGGATTCTTGCTATAAAACTGGTTTGGGGTACTTTGTGGTTGTAAGCTGATAGTGACCGTCATCTTCGGATAATAGACAAGGCTTCCCTGCACCGGGTTGTATTGAACCGGATTCAGGCTCAAAGAAAGAATCGCATATCCATGAGAATAGCCAACTGCATAGTCAGCATACCGGGTCGTCGGATAATACGCATCTGAGGTGTACACATTCGAGTTCATGATAAACTCATAAGGCTCATCACTGCCAAAAGGAACAGACCGTTGTTGCGGGAACATGGGTTTTTGTGTCAGATCGATATCCTCTGTATTCAAAAGCACTGGTGTTCCAAGCACATTGATCCGTGAGACTGTTTTGTTCGGTGGAAGAAGCAAACTAACTATTTTTACTGGTACCGCTGGGTCGCCTGCTGTTTTTCCCACAGTCAGACATCCAGGGAGAGTCATCGTCGTATAGTCCGCGCTTTTTGTTTGAAGGGTTGGTTCTTGAAAATCAAAGGTATAGACCATTCGACTGTTCAGCATCAGCTGATCGAGTTTGGATGCATTCCCAACAAATGTTACTGCAGATGTCATGATCATTGCAAAGCAAATGACAAAAACGACACCTAACTTGCCTACGTTACCTTTCTGTTTTGTTCCATTCTTCATAATGTTTCCCCTATCTCTAATACTACTCAATATTAATGATAACACAGTATATATGCTTTACCCACCTGAATAATGAATCGTTTTTATATACGAGAGGAGAGGGTACCTGGAGAGAATCCTAGGAGAAAAACCGTGTTTTTTAAGGATGTTATTTTTATAAACAAAAGTATGAAAAGAAACCTTTGCGGTGATCTTCTCAAAAGGATATTTGCCAAGCAAAAAAGCATTTCAAAAGAAAAGAAATCAGAAAACACTAAAGAAAAAAAAAAGATAGAGAGGGGAGTGAAGGATAATTCACTCCGTTTTCGTTGTGTTGCTGTCCTTACAGTATCTTCTGTTGGAACAGATTGTACTGCTGGGATTCGTACGAGTATGCGGTTACAAGGTCGCTCATCTTTGAGTTGCCTGCTTCGTCGTAGACGATACATTGTGTGGTTTTTATCTTACCATCTACTTCGAACTCGTAGGGTTCTGCAGTGACACTTCCGACTAAGGCGTCATCAGCGTAGAACTCAACAAGCACGATACCACTGGTTGCGTCCTCAGCGTCACATTCGAGTAACCATTTGTTTTTCATGGCGTTGAGTGCTGTCGCGGTGTAGGTGTTGATGACCGGTGCGGTCTTGTCGATCTTGAAGCTGACACTCTGTTCTTCCTCAACATTCTCGGCTAGGTCGACGGAGTAGAAGTAAACGGTGTGTTCTCCATCGGTGTCAACAACAAACGGTGTCTCGTAGATTAACCAATCACCGTCATCGACCTTATACGTGGTGTAGTTGATGCCCACAGGCCACTTGAAATCAACTGGCATCAGGGTCACGGTGACGCTACTGACATACCAGTCTTCCTGTCCCATGGTTCCCGCGATGGCTACCTCGGTGACCGGTGGTTCCGTGTCGGGGATCTGGATAATCCAGGTCTGGGTCATTTTGTCGTTGTTCGGTTTGTCATCGCCAGGTAGTACCGTCTTCATGGTCAGCTTGTAGTCACCCTCCGCTGCGATTTCCCAAGGAATCGTGATGTCCGGGAAAGCGACTGCGGCCATTGCGCCAGGAGCAAGAGGACCTGCGACGATAATAGTCTCGTCATAGACGACAACACCAGTATCGTTGGTTATCTGGGCGTTCACGGGTATATCAACCTCAGTATAGGTGAAACCAAGGTTCTGGATGATACCAGCGATCTCGTAGGTCCCTGGTTCGGGGTTGCCTCCACCGCCACTCTGATGTTCCTCTCCGCTGATTTGGAAGGCGTGATCACCATAGGTAGTTGGAGTCCAGTACGCGGTCCCTAATAAGGGGAATCCCTGCACAGGCCCACTGAGTTGTTCAGGGTTGGCACCATTTGTTGACCAGCCCCACTGTCCGTCTGTTGCAAACGGTGCAACTTCCTGGATGGCAATCCAGTATTTCACACCAGCATCTGCGACGAAAACCGGGACGAGTGCGACGTCATATTCGTACTTGTTGGTTCCATAGGAGACACCAGTGACTTCGGGGAAGTTGTAGACTGCAAGTGCGGTTGATGTCGGGTCGTCCATCCCAGCGCCAGTCGGCATAGTCCCTGAGCCGTCATCTGCATAGAAGATCACATTGAACTCAACTGGGTTTGGATAGACAGAACCACCCCAGAATGCACCCCACCAGTGTACGCTTTGGATATCCATTGTTGCTGTAAACTGGAAGTCATCAGCACACTGTGAGTTGAATGGATACACAATATCAAGCTGTGAGGAAAGTGCACTTCCGGTTCCATCATCGGCGTAGTTATCCCAGATTATGTCCCGTAGTGCGTCGCCCTGTGGCCATTCGGTTATTGCAACGACTCCCGCATCGTGTTCGTAGCTTAAGGTGAACATCTTGCTCATGGTGTTGTCCGCGGGGTTCCCATCGGGAATGTCTGAAGCGATTGATACACTGAGATCATCGATGAACATGTTGTTCCCGTAGTCGGATACTGCGTAGAATCCAATGTAGTAGTAACCAGGACCACCTAAATAGTTAATTAAGACACTGTAGTCCATGGTTTCTTCGTTCCAGCCGGTTGTTCCATCATACCGGTAGAATGCAGTGCCGTCATACCAGAAGTTCACACCATCTGCTGATAAGAGTGGGTAGATGACGTCAGTATTGCCGGAATAACCAGTGTCATGCATCATCTTGAACTTCATTTGGGTGGCTGTGCTAAAGTCTACTAGGACGGTGCCATCGAGTTCGGCGGCGTTTCCTGAGGCGATATTATAGGAGTTGTATCGAGCCATGTAGGTTCCTTCTGGTGGTGTACAGGTTGGGGATGTACCAGATGTGACTTGGCCCCATTGGTCGGTTGTGGTTCCGTAGACGTATTGATTGAAACTTGGCCAGTGTCCAGGTACACCAGGGGTTCCTCCTTCGAATCCTTCGAAGGATCCATCTGGGAAGGTGACATCATCGACCCAGATATACCACGCGTAGTAACCAGTGTATCTGATACCAAAGTAGACCGTCATTCCAACGTATGCGGACATGTCAAAGGTGTATTGAGTGTAGACACCTGGTACTGGATAGTATACACCAGCAAGCATTGTTCCTGCGAGGAAGTCAGCCGGGGTGTTTCCAGTGGTAGACATGTAGATTTCGTATTCGTCGTCTTGGTAGTCGTAAGTATCAACCCAAAGGTCGAATACTCCGCCAGGTGCGACAACGGTTCCTTTTGTGGTCAACCAGTCATCGTTTGGTTGTACAGCGTAGTCATAGGTGCATTTTGCACAATATGAGCCAGTGCGCATTCCTGTGCTGGATTGTACCCAGGCGTTTCCTGTGTTGACGTTATAGATGCTCCATCCTGCTGGTGGGAACACGGGAGGTCCTGGAGGTATTGCTGGTATCCAGGCTTCTTCGAACCCGTAGTTCCAGATCGGTGTAAATCCGTTTAAGGTGACTTCGACATCAGCTTGGTAGTCAATGTTCATTGCAAAGGGCAGATCTGCTGGCGTCCACAATGGTAAACTGACGTTAATGGTTTCTCCAGCTGCGATATCAACGGTTGTGGTCGCATCGTACTCAGGGATCAAGGTCACAAGCATGGGTGGGAAGATTGTTCCTTCAAATCCTTCAAAGGTCCCATCTGGTAAGGTGACATCATCGACCCATATGTACCAGGCGTAGTTCCCATCGTAGAAAATAGCACAGTACACAGTTTGTCCCTCGTATGCGGACAAATCAAAGGATTGATAGGTGTAGGTGCTTGGAGGAGCAATGCCTGAGTATAGCTCAGTTCCTGCAAGGAAATCATCAATGGTGTTACCGACTGTTGACATGTAGACGTGGTAGTGATCATCGTTGTAGGTGTATCCGTGGACCCAGAAGCTGAACACTCCGCCAGGAGCGACAACGTTTCCAGGGGTTGCAAGCCAGTCATCGTTCAGTTCTGCGGTGTACTCATAGGTACACTTTGCACAGCCAGTACCGGTTCGTGGACCCAAGGTGTCTCGTACCCAGGTGTTTCCACCATTCGGGTTATACACTTTCCATTCGGAACCATACTCTCTCTTGCTGATGACCATGTTGACATTGGCGCTTTGGTCGAACTGTCCGACGTTCTCAATGACTACTTCAGGTGTCTGTGGAGCAGCGAGTCCGTTGACCGGTGAGTTGATCGCGTTGACCTTCACATCATTGAAATATCCGAAATGCAGGGTGAATGGTTTTGCTTTGTAATCGTTGTTTATGTTTTCATCTGCGAAGAGGTTTGTCGCCTCTGCAAAGTAGTTGATGTTCGAGTTCTCTACTAGACCCAGGTCTGCTGGTGTCCATTCAGGGAACGCAACTTCAATAACCTCATCAGGTGCGATGCTTGAGATGGTGACGGTTTGGTCATAGACGTTCACCCAGCTGGTGATAGTAAAGCCGACATCATCGACATACCACCCAGGATAGTTGATAGACGAGTCACTTGCGGTTTCCCACATGATTATGACACTCATCCCTTCATAAGCAGACAGGTCGAACTCAGCTTTCTTCCAGCCGTTCCCATTTCCCGTATATGCAGCTTGACCAGTCATATAGGGGTTGGAGTTCATAAACCCAGGATACCCGCCGATTGGGGTGATAAGTGTATACGTTGTTCCGCCATCGGTACTGATCTTGACGTTACCGCCATCCCAGCTGTTCTCAAAGTTATACCAGTGCCAGAATGAAAAACCTGCACCAGTCGGCACGACGAACGCAGGGGTGACAAGGCCACACCACATGCTGCTCGGGTAGTTCCCGCTAAGGATGGTCGCCCAGAGTTTTGAACCAGAGTGCGCAGCCATTGGCCCGGATGTTGGTACTCCATATTCCCAGGCGTCAATCGTCTTTGGGAAATGCGTATACCCACCATCGGTTGCCTCGAAATCCTCAAGGGTCCCAGTGATTTGTTCTTTGCCGATTTCCAACTGGATGTTCACATTGTATTCGGTGTTCAATCCGCTGTTCTTCACTTTGACGATTGGGTCGATCGGTGCGGCGTTCCCAGTGGCTGGTTTCATGATACTTGATACTGAGATATCATGATCTAATGGTGTTTGGGACTCGTAAAGGATTCCAAATCCTGTTGTTTGATCAGGTAAGTTACCAACGAACGTTGACATACCAGTGGTTTTATCTATGGTACGGAATTCTGCCATAAATGTATCATAGTTAAATGCGCAGAAGTAAAGGATATCGTTATCCTTATCATATTCCATATCTTGTCCATAGTTCATACTGAAACCAACACTTCCAATTTGTGTTGCTGCACCCGTGGTTTTGTCAATTGAATAGAATATGCCTGGTGAACCAGCTGTAACGATTTCGGCCCCATATAATTGGCCATCATTGTCACAAACAATACTAATCATTGCAAAACCAGTGGCACCCATGTTTCCAATAAGGGTTGCTTGTCCAGTGCCCATATCAACTTCATAGAGGTTTCCGTTGGTATAAGTTCCAGCGGTCATAAACATTTGACTGGTTGTATCATCATACGCTAAACCCATTGTATCAGTTACACCAGTAGGACCGACTGTTGTAAAAGCACCAGTTGTTACATCAACGGTGTAAAGGGTCCCATATTGGTCAATAACCCAATAGACATCTAGTACAGAAGCGGCGTTTTGAATGAATCCGGTTGGTGTTGCTGGGCCGATATTAGTAAATGTTCCTGGGGCGCTTGGTTCGAAAGAACAGAACATATCACTCCCATCATTTACTGCATAGAATGGCTCATAGAATGGCTCACCTTGAAATGGAGTTTTTACCAAATTAGGTGCGCTAGTCTGTGGTGCTCTACCTATGCTAACACCATTATTAGCACTAGAAACATCTACTTTAGATGTTGTATTAATATTGGTTTTTTCTGTCGGTGTACTAATGTGAGCGATTCCTGCACCTGCTGCCGTACCAAAAAATAGGGCAGCAACGAGGATCGCTGTCACTAGAGACATAGTCTTCGCTAGCTTATTTTTCCATACACTATGTTTTGCTTTCATAAAATTTTACCTCGCCTTACTCTTCTTAAATGCGTATGGTCTTAATAAATGTTTCGCACCAGATATATATATTAATATTTAAAATTAAATAAAATGAATTGAAATATCACTTCTGCAGAAAACACCATATGGATACATCACCTATGCTTTCCTCCAATCATTATATATTAATCTTGTTAGAAATCATTTTTTATACAGGAAATAATAACAGAAGCGACCATCCCAATAAAAAGAAAAAAAACTTCTTTATATATAGTACATATATGAAAATACAAAAAAAATAAACAAAAAAAAAAGAAAGGGAGGGTTTATTTTACATTCAAGATAAACGGCCCGACCAATGTAGCGGTCGCTGTTTTTTCTATATCACCGACCGTGACAAGGATATCAACCCGGCCGAACCCGAACACAAAACCTGTTTTTGCTCTTGGGCCAAACCCGGGCACAATCTTGGTAAAGGTACCGGTTGTCTCCTTTCCGAGGAAAACCATCTTTCCATCAAGAGAAATGGACCAGTCAACATTGGTCGCATCCCCAGCCCCAACGTTCTTTATCTGTGCAAAGACACCCCCAAAACTAGCGGTAATGTTCCCGATCTCAATACGAGGCACCGCAACAATGCTGATAGACGTAGGATCTGACCAATAGCTTTCCAATCCCTCACTGTCCTTGGCTTTCACCGAAACGCTATACGCCCCAGGAAAAGCCCAGGTGTGTGTCAATGCGACCGTTTCTCCAGATGCATAGGGACCAAGCCAATCGCTAACTGAATCTCCCCAGGCGACCATATAGAACACATCATTGTTCTGTGCATCGGTCGTGCTGGTCGTAAAGGTATATTCAATGTTGGTTTCCCCGGTTGCAGGTCCAACGGGCGTATCAGGAATCGCTGGTGGTGTATTGACATTTGATTGACCTCGCCAGATTTCAACAGAGGAATCACCAAGAACATTATATGCTTCAAAATAGTATTGCGTCATACCGCCACCACCATATTCTTGGTAGAGATAATACAAACCCATGTTGGTCATACCACCAATCGTCTCAAGATTATCCTCCCACCATGCTTTAAACATCCGCTTTTCTAAGATATCATCTTCATCCCAATAAGTGGAAGCAGAAGCGCCCCAGAAAGCAATACCCCCTTTATTCTCAACCCGAAGCCATGTTTCACCAAAACATTCAGATTGGCTAAATGGATTTGTAGAACATGCATGGCTACAGACAAAAGGATACATTCCTTGGTTTTGAAGGTTTTCCACATCACTTTGATCGTAAGGACCAGTAGCCCATCCTCCAGAATATCCATGACCAGAATAAATACAGAGACTTCTTCCGCCATTTAAAGCGTTTGTAATATCTGCTGTGTCACCGCCCTGCGATTCCCAAATTTTATCACAGGTATAATTATTAGGAGTCAGATACGAATCAATCACATAATTATGAGTATCTTCTGCCATTCCACCCATATCACTTGAGGCAATGAATGCTGCTTTTTTTACCCAGGAGTCATCCTCAAAATTACCTTCCTCGTAATAAAGGGTCTTCTCAACCATCGTAGTTACTTGTTGAGCCGTAGCTGCAGAAAACCTGCTAATGATAATATCAGCAAAATAGTTCCCTTGATCAATGGTCACATAATATAAATCTGTACAAGTACCACTATCTGAACCAGTCCAAGATGGGATCTGTGCCACATCACCAACTAACAAGATATAAGCAGGTGGGACAGGCCAGGCATTATACGCATCAACGATGTAGTTTTTAATATTCTCTTTCGTCGGACCTCCGGAAATCTCAGATGTCAATGTAACTGTGACATCGAATCCCTTTGAATCCTTCCAGTCAGCCAATGGTGTAATTGCATCAACGAAGTCATCATCAACGATGATGAGATATCCTTCTTGCTTCGGCCCCATCTGTGTAGTTCCCTGCAAAGAACCATAGTTAATAAACGACGTTTCAAACAACTGCTCAAACGACGGAGTGGTATAGCGATCGATCTTCTCAGCGGTCTTCACAAAATCGCTCCCGGGTAGGTCAATGCGTAACACACACTGGGTCATCACCCGCAGTTCACCAGACACCGGATTATATTGCACCGGGGAAACCTGCAGGAACGCGATTTGTCGACTTCGCAACTCCCCAAGCGTATTCACTGTTGCAATCGAAGTAGGCAGAGATGTATCCCTTGCATAGAACGCATCATCTTTGGTAAACGGAACAGTCGCTCCCTCAATTTTTATAAGCGACGGTTGAACAGGGATCACCAAGGATGGCAGATTTAATGATGCGAGTGAAACAGTCTCCCAGGAAACCGATTCGATAATAAGCTGAGGATTTGCCCCTTGCGGGATTTCAAGAAATCGAGAGATGGTCGGCAGCTGTGCTTCGCCAATCACGGTAGTAACACCTTCATCAGGGAGTTGCACAGTAGCATATGTTTGTCCTGCGAGCATACGTTGACCAAACACCGGAGAAGGTGGTGTGATAGTCACAGTAACAAAAGGCACGTCCCCGATATGAAACATCGATTCTACAGTAAGAACTTCCGTTTCCGTCGAAATAGCAGCTGGATGAACCGCGCTAACACCTACAGAAAGTAGGAGAATCAGTACGACACTTGCTTGAATACTTATCTTCTTTCCATTTTTCCAGTTCATTCTTCATATCCCCTAATATGTATTCTACTTATAACTAACACTAACAAAATTCGTATTTATATACATATCGACCCTATGAAAACCAAAGAACCAGATGTAAAACCCTTTATACTCTCATAAAAACATACACGTCCAGGTAGAAAATGAATTTCTCATCCAGCCCTGATATAATTTATTAGTTATGAGAAATATAATGGAAAAAACATACGAACGAAAAAGAAAGAATGGATAAAGACACCTATTGTTTAATAATGACAAAGGGCCCAAGAAGGAATGCTGACACGGTTTTTTCAGTTGTACCCACAGACACCGCTATGGTCACCTTGCCAAGACCGAAGAGAAATCCGGTATGAATCTCAGGACTAAACCCAGGCACAACTTTCAGAAGAGTCCCTGTCGTCTGCCGCCCGAGAAGAACCAAGCCGCCCTGCAGAGAAATAGACCAGTTAACATTAACGGCATCCCCAGCACCGGTGTTTGTAATCTGGACCGTGACACTTCCAAAACCACCAGTAATCTCATCGATCTCGAGACGAGGAGAATCATCAATATGAATGGTGATGGAATCTGACCATCCACTTTCAGCACCATCCACATCCTTTGCTTTCACTTTTATGGAGTAATCACCGGATGTGTTCCACTGATGTGTTGCCAAAGCAGGAGCACCAGAATCAAACGGACCAAGCCAAGGTCCCATGGTATCACCCCACGACCACAGGTAGTAAATCTGTTGAGATTCAGGATCAGTTGCGGTGGTTGTATACATATAGTCTTTATGGGTTCCACCAGTCGTTGGACCTTCTGGCCGCGCAGGGTTGGTTGGAGGCTGGTTTTGATTCGCGGCTGCAAAGTTTTCCACTGCATCGATATCAGCAGCTGGTCTTGTCTCCGAGGGATTCCCATTTCCATCATCTATGATTTTTACATACCGTGCTGAGGTAACAGAACCATTTGCTAAATCAAACTCCGCAGTTCCCATTCCCGAGCCGAGTGACACCCAGGGCCCTTGCCAATCACTTGACACCAACACTTGGTATCCATCGCTCGTCGAATCACCTTCGTACACCTTCAGGTCATTCGCATCGGGAACATCGGTAATCTGATCATACATATCAAGGATGATATAACCACCAACACCTAGTGATGCGCAGTTGTCATCAGGGATTCCAAGACAAGCGATCCCTTCAGTAGGGTTGTTTTGATAATTATCAGATGGCGCATAGTATGCACAGGTTGTGACTTGATAGGCAAAGTATTGTGGGTAGGGGGTAAGTGCGACGTTTAATACGGTAGGTTCATCTGATTCAATATCAACAGAAAAAACCTCTTCCTGGAAACCATTGGCTTGATAATGGACTATGTAGCTACCTGGTAAAAGTATCTTATGGTAATCTCCGATCTCAGGGTCAGCGAAACAAGGCCAAAACGCCTCCTCAACCCAGATGGTCGCTGGAATCGGTTGACCGTTGTTTGCATTGGTCACCACACCAGTCAACCCCATGTCAGCGGCATCGATAATCTCCAACATCGCATCCCGGTTGTAGTTCCACGCTTGTTCTTCACCAGAGGATTGCACTTCAATGGTCCAGTCAATATCACCCCGGCAACCATAACTAAAATCATTACAATCACCTAAGGTCTGGTACCAATCATAACCTTCCACGACCCAATACCCGTTATAAGATCCATACTGCTCAGAGAGAAAGACAACAGCAGGATTATCTGGCACAGGTTGGGTTTTATGATTCCAGATATAATTGACGATATCGCCTGAACAATGGAACGATAGCGATAGGACAAAGTTGTTCTCAAGTGCGTTGCTTCGCATCGCACACGTCTCCGGCTCTGAATACGGTGTTGCGCTTTCAGGCATGTACCCATAATTCCTATTCAAATCGACACCATGGGCATTATATCGAGTGCCTGCCTCTCGTCCATCAGGGTTCACCATGGGGATAATCCAGATCTCCCGGTTATCCACCATTTCAGTTATGGTTGGGTCACTAGTGTAGTTTTCAACAAGAAGCAATGCAAGATTTAAGGGTAACTCAGCAGACATGTATTCATTTCCATGATGAAGACCGCAGATACGCACTTCTGGTTCGTTTTCCTCGTCATCAGGGTTATCGGTAATCTTCAAACCCCAAAGCATCCGGCCTTGCACACTCTGCCCAAGCTCATACAAACGAGCGATTTCAGGATAGGTAGTAGCGATGTTTTGAAGTTCAGTGGTCATCTGAGAATATGAGTGAAAATCACGTTCAAACTCATCGGAGTACATCCATCCCTGTTCTTTTGCAACAGAATCTGGGATAACCTTTGGAGCGAAGTTCATCGAAGACAACCAAGCGAATTCCTCTGCTGAGACAAGGACAACGACAGAAGTTTTTAGCTGGTTTAGCTCAAGGATGGTAATTCGTTTCTGAATAATATTTGTAAGGGTTGAGGGTTCTGAAAGCGGGACGGTTGCAACAAGAGATGGTAGAGAGTGGTATGTGATTTCTTGTGCTGTGAGAAATCCGCCCAATCCTACAGACAGCATCAACGTGAAAAACACGCACAACGTATAGCCTTTTTTCGAGATAGAAATTGCATTCTTCATTTATGAATATCCCCCATTAATTAATGGAAACATATCTCTTAAAGATTGTTATTTTTTGAATCACAAGAAGAACCAGACAATGGGATACTTCTTCTTGAGCAATCATCTTGCAGAATATAACAGCGAATCTGCAATAATATATTTCCATTACTATATACAAAGTACTCCCTTATATAAACATTGTTCTAACATATGTACAAGGAGATCTATCCATTCATACTTTTTTAAAAAATGACTTGAAGTGGGAATATAAAAGAAACATGGAATTGATTACACATGCGGTTGCTGGAGTATTCGTTTGACACAATCCTTCAACTTCATGATATCGAAGGGTTTCACGATATAATCCTCTGAAGCAAGATGACCGATTCCAATACTCATATCATCCCCCTTCGCTGTTAAAAAAACGATAGGGACTTCACGCCATCGTTCGTTTTGTTTTATGCGGGCAGCGACATCCCATCCACTCATCCCTGGCATCATGATATCTAGCAGGATAAGGTCTGGGAGAGGAGTAACCTGTTGTAATAGCTGCAGACATATCTCCCCGTTTTCAGCTCCAATGACTCGATATTCTCCTGTTGAATCCTCTAAGACTTGTTTGACTGAGACAATGATATCCGAATAATCATCAACAACGAGTATTGTTTTTACCATCCATTCCAATCAACTCTTATTAAGTATTTATAATTAATGATATTTGAGTATGTGATAATGCATCGATTTAGTTATTGAAAAAAATGGATATTTCTTAAATTCGGAGAAGAGGATTAAAGGCATACATTTCGAAAGCAAGACATTTAAATAACATTGGTATTATGTATAGCTGGAGATGGAAGCCACTCGATTAAACCACCATACTAGGGATGAGATGGGGTCTTATGCTGGATACTGCTGATGTTACTCGACAGTTCATAGAAACAATCATAGATATTATTGGAAGAAAGACATCGCAAGAGTACGCAGCGATGACTATACAAAACCTTCTCAGAAGGCTTCAACTGAAGTATCCGTTTTTACGAGATGTACAAATAAAAAATTCTCGTTCGTTAGAATTAGAAAGTGCGGTATCAGTAAAAGACTCATTGAATGATATTCCTACAAAAGAAGTTGGCCATGCGTTAAAAGAACTCGTTACAAAGATAATGACGTCGCTTGGAAAGACCGCAGGGTATTTCTTCATTCGAGAAACCCGTGAAAAAATTGGTATCGAATATGATAGAATACTCCTGAAGGAGATGGATGTTGACTTAACATTAATGCAATCAACAATTATCGTCGAGAGTAAATCGATAAATTTCCTTGAAATCCAAAAAAGCGATGTACTCCGACGATTTTTAAAAGTACTTCTCGAGGCAGTCCAGAAACAAACATCGAAATCATTTGCATTATCCTGCCTTCAGCAACATATCAATACACTACAACAGCAATATCCATTCCTCACCTGTATTTTGATCAATGACATTCGATATACATTAGGATCTGAGGAAATAGTTGTTGGTCAGGAGGTCAACAAAATTGAACCGCAAGAGCTTGGAAGAGCGATGACAGCAATATTCAGAGGGACCGACAAAACACTAATAGATCTTGGTCGAAACTCAGTAGCAGGTGACCTAAAGACACATCTGACAATCGAATATCTTGCAAAACTTAGGGACATGGGCGTCACCATTTCTTCACGAGGGATTGGATATAGTGCTGTATTTACAGAAGTCATCAAAACTATGATCGATATCATTGCACAAACAAGTTCGGAGGATTATGCAATTTTGGTCGTGAATTCGTTCCTTCGAAAAATTGATGCAAAGTATGATTTTCTCAAATTCATAAACGTAGAACCTCCAACGAAGCAGGAAGACGTGTATCATATTAAAATCGAAGGTAACATCGATGCAATCAGTGAAACCGATGCACGACGAGCCATACAACAACTCCTAGAGATTATCATCCAATCTTTAGGAGAAAAAATAAGCGAAGAATTCATCTCGCAATTTAAGAATTCCTTAGATAAAGAATATCTTTCGAAGATAGAAGAAATTGGAGTGAACTTCCACATGATAGAATTACATGAGACGATGTTAAATAAAATGGAATAAAAAAAATGCTTAAGATGAATTATACCAAATTTGATATGAAAAAAAAATTGAAAAATAAAAAAAAAGAGAATAAAAGGACACGAAAAATGGAAAAGGTCACAGCACACCTCCCAAAAAATATTCTCCAAAATTTTTTTACAGGAGTCAGCGGAGAGGCAAAAAAACCATGAAGGAACCATTTGATCTGAAAGCCTACATCATGGGTCACATCCACATAAAACTCACCGTATTATTCCTCATTGTAGGGCTCGTAGCCCCAGGAATAGGCATCGGTTATTTCTATTTAATCGCAAATTCGTTCCTCATAGAAAATTCTGATTTGTTTAAACAACAACAAATGCTCTTGAACGCCGCTGCCCTACTCATCATTATTCTCATCGCAGTCAACACCATGCTCATTGGATTTTTCATTTCACGGTCCTTTTCCAAACCGATTCGCGACCTTTACATAGCTGCACAGGAGTTAGAAAAAGGAAATTTTAAAGTCAGAACAACCATAAAAACAAACGATGAACTGGCTCAACTCAGCGATGCATTCAACCGAAGCGCCCTAGCGTTAAGTAAGATGGAAGATGAACGGAACAATCTTGACAAATCAAAATCAGAGTTCCTCAGCATCACCTCCCATGAGCTCCGAACCCCCATCACACCCCTTAAAGCCCAACTGCAGATGCTTCAACAAGAATATTTCGGAAAACTCACAGACAAACAAAAAGAAAGCCTCACAATAATTCTCCGCAACGCGGAACGCCTCAATAAAATCATCGAAGATTTCCTGGAAATCTCACGTATAGAGGCTGCACGATTAAAATTTTCATTCAGAAAAACGGACTTACATGAAACTGTGAAAGAGACGATAGATTTCATGATAGGATTCGCCAAAGAGAAAAACATCTCACTAGTATCACCTATCAGCCCACTCCCCATAATTGAGATAGACCCGGACAGAATCAGCCAAGTCTTACGAAATCTTGTTCACAACGCAATTAAATTTTCCCCACAAGGGAGCATCATAGAAATCACAGCGGAACTACAAAAAGAGTTCATACAATTTAGCGTCAAAGACCACGGAGTTGGATTGAACGCCGAAGATCAAATCCGTGTCTTCGAACCATTCTACCAAGTAGAAGGATCATTGAGCAGAAACTTCGGAGGCACAGGGCTTGGTCTTACGATTTGTCGTGGCATCATCGAAGCACAAAAAGGAAAGATATGGGTCGAAAGCAAACCGAACTCCGGTTGTACATTTTATTTCACGGTCCCCATCACACCAGTGTATGATATTGAACCAATCAAAGTCCTCTTCTCACAGAAAGGGGAGATTGAAAAGAAAATTCGAAATGAATTAATTAACATGCTTGGACCGATGGGCGAAGTCGAGTTCATTGAACTGAAAAATAAGCACTCTCTGAACAAAGAAGACCTTATCGAATATGTTATCTCGCTGGAAAATCAAAGTATACTTCGTCATACACACGCAGAGGATTTAAAAATAAATATCGGAAAGATTTTTGGTGAAGAAAACCGAAAAGAAGAAAATAAACAAACAGATAAAGAACTAAGAGGAGAACCAAAGGTGAAAGAATGAGATTACGCTGGTTATTAACCATAATGTGTCTGGTGATATCGCTCATACCCATAGCGATGATTATCGGTTTTGAAGGCATAGAAATCGTAACCCTCTTCCTCGGCTTGATTCTGATCATCACCTTGGCAGTTGCATTCGCCATCTCCTATATTATTTCAATGCCGCTGGTAAAATTAACAAAAAACATTGATGAGATCAGTAAAGGTAATCTGGATGTTGAACTAGAAAAAAGTGAGATATACGAAATCAATAATCTGACGAATTCCTTAGACCGAGTCATGGCAAGTCTAAAATTAGCAATCAATAAAGTCGGGGTACGAAAAGAAGAGATCTTCCAAGATGCTGTCAAAGCAAAAGAAGAAGCAGAGGCAAAATACGAAATCCTGTTAAAAAAAATCGACGGATGGATCTGGGAGATTAATGAACAAGGGACATGTACGAAATGTTCTTCGAAGATTACTGGAACGCTAGGGTACTCCCCAAAGCAGATAATAGGCAAGGAAATCTTCAGATTTTTATCACCTGAAGATGCTAATAAATTAAAAGATATCATACATGTTTTATCCCAGCAGAAGACAGATACTACCAATAAATTAGATTTGCACTGGATGTACCAAGACAAATCCCGTTCGGTATGGGTACGATCGTTTTGTATCCCGGTGTTTGATAGCACCGGGACCTTCCATGGTTTGCGTTGTTTTAGCAGAGACGCAACAGAATATCAGATTGCAGAAACGAAGATAGATGAACTAGAAAAAAAGTTAAGTGACACCTATAAACAGCTGCATGAAGTCCTGCAACGCCAGACCCGGGGAAATCCTCTCATAGAACCAGCAATTACTACCGTAACGGAACAAGAGTATGATTATATGATTCTGTTCGATGAGCACGCAAAAATCATTGATTGTACAAATGACATTCAGAAGAAACTGGGGTTTACCAAAGACGAGATGCTTACCCTTACTTTTGCAGATATTGTCTATCTTGAGTCGTACAATGATATAAAGGCAAGTCTCGACGAGATCAAGAAACAGGGAGGCACTCAAATAAAAACCATCCATAAGAAAAAAGACGGGTCATCAATTTTTGTTAGTGAACATATCACCTATCTGAAAGATAGAAATATGTTTATCTGCATGGTAAAACAAGATACAATGTAAGACATGAGAAAAAAGCCATCTCCCCTGTTTTTATACCCTACTCTCTTTGAAAACCATCAACTATTTATGTGAATTTCTTATCTGGGGTCTTGAGAATATGACAATAAAACCATCACGACGTGCTCAAGGCGTTGAATATGCGATTCGAGATGTTCTAATCCCAGCGAAACAACTAGAGAAGAAAGGGATCACGGTTTTAAAGCTGAATATCGGTGATCCAAACGCATATGATTTCGATACACCACAACACATCAAAGATGCATTGTACAAATCAGCAAATGAGCAACACAACGGCTATGCACCATCGGAGGGTTTTCTTGAGTTACGTAAGGCGATCATCGAGCGGGAAAAAACAAGAAATAACGTCTCGTATGATCCTGATGACATCTGTGTGACAACCGGGGTCACCGAAGGACTTCAGATGCTTCTGAATGCATCCTTAGACCCCAAGGATCAGTTGCTCATCCCAGGACCGACCTACCCGCAATATAACGTGATTACGAAATTTGCTGATGCAGATCCAGTCCCATATCACTGTATAGAACAGGAGAACTGGCAGCCCGATGTCGAAGATATCCGTCAAAAAATTACGGAAAAAACAAAAGGAATTGTCCTTATCAACCCGAATAACCCCACAGGTGCACTGTACTCAAAGAAGGTCTTAAAAGAAATTATCGACATCGCTGGTGAACATGACATCATGGTCATCTCTGATGAGATCTATGATGATTTGACCTTTGATGGCAGACAATATGCGACCGCGTCGCTTACAAAAGATGTCCCAATTATCACGTTTAATGGATTTTCGAAAGTATACATCATGCCTGGATGGCGTATCGGATATACCATGTTCAAACATAATGGAGAACTTGATGAGATCCAAGAAGCGTTTATGAGGATCGCCCGCTCCCGGCTCTGTGCGAACTCGGTCTGTCAACTTGCTTGCATACAAGCTTTACGAGGACCGCAGGACCATATTGAACAAGTCAATGACAAATTACGCAAACGACGTGATTTTTCTTATAAACGTCTCAATGAAATTGAAGGAATTTCTACAGCGAAACCAGATGGTGCGTTTTACATTTTCCCAAAAATTGAGGCGATGGGAAAAGGACCTTGGAAAAATGATAAGGAATTCGTCCTAGACCTCTTGCAAGAAGCACATGTGTTGACGGTCAATGGATCAGGGTTCTGTGCGACCTATGGAAAAGATCACTTCCGAGCAGTGATCCTCCCTCCAATGGAAACCCTGGAAAAAGCTTTTGATGCAATGGAAGAGTTCATGAAAAAGAGGTTAAAACAGCAATATAGCGTCCATTCGAGTTCGTAGAACACAATTTTTTCCCTATAAATAAGAATATAAATTACAAAGAGATTCTCTTTTGTGAGGTTTGAAACGATGGAGGAAAAAGAACCAAACGTCTTTAACAGTCCGAAGTTAAATGAATATAAAGCGATGGAGACTAAACTGTATGGGGAGTTGATGAAAGCCTGTCGTTTTTACCACAACAAGCTTACGCTCATTTCAATTTTGGGCATATTGGAGCTTGTCAGTCAAGAAATCAAGGATTTAGATAAGACCGATTTTAAAAACGTTGATGATGAAATCATTCATAATCGAGACTTATTGAATCGGTTGATATAAGTAGTTTTTCAGAGTTAAAAATGGATGGTTGTCCTTTTTGTTTTAAGCTTGAGTACGGTTTTATGCAATCATAGATTGCAGGTAAGATATCATCAAAAGGTTAATGAAGAAACGAAGGTTAAAGACGCTTGAAGGAAGCGTATGATAATCTCTCAACTTAGTATCGCACCACTCGGAGAAGGAACAAGCGTCAGTACCTATGTGAAAATCGTCATAGAAACCTTAAAAAAGGAACACGTTACATTCCAAACAAACCCGATGGCAACCGTCATCGAAACAAAAGATTTAACAACATTATTCAACGTCATCCAAAAAGCACACCAAGCTGTGGCAGACGCAGGAGCAGAACGCATCATCACCGAAATAAAAATCGATGACCGACGTGACAAAAAAGTGACGATGAAGTCGAAACTGCAATCCATCAAATAATCAACGCAAATAGAAGCTTCAAAACAGTTATATGGGACATCTTCATTTCGAGTTGCGGGAAGGTATCATTGTGTCATCAAAATCCTTAGTTGAGATATGTTTTCATGGCCGAGGTGGACAAGGTGCGGTCACAGCAGCTAACCTTCTAGCAAGCGCAGCGCTACAAGACGGAAATAAAGGGGTACAAGCGTTCCCCCTCTTTGGCGCAGAACGACGTGGCGCCCCAGTAAGAGCGTTTGCCAGAATCTCTGAAGAAGAAATCCACCTGCGAAGTGAAATCTACAACCCAGATATTGTCATCGTTCTTGACGAAAGTATTATGGAAATCGTCGATGTCTTAAAAGGTGTTAAAAAGGATGGAAAAATTCTCATTAACACCAGAAAAAAACCCCAGGATTTTGAGTTTTCCCAGCAGTACCATGTCGCAACGGTTGATGCAACCGGCATCGCCCTCAAATACGACATCCTTGTTGGAGGGATCCCTGTGGTCAACACCCCAATCCTAGGTTCGGTACCAAGAATTCTCAATCGAGTCACACTCAAATCGATACAACAGGCAATCAATAGCAAATGGACTGCAAAAAAAGATCTTGGAGAACGAAACGCAAAAGCAACACAAGATGCATTCGACCATACAGAGGTGAACTTTTGAAGAAATATCCAGTTAAGACGAGTCTTTCCTACCCAAAAAAAGGCGCGATGGGAAAGACCGGGAGTTGGCGGGTGTTCAAGCCGATTCTTGACAAAAAAAAATGCGTGAAATGCTTACGATGTTGGATTTTTTGCCCTGAAGGCAGTATCCACCGTGAAAAGGACGATTCCGTTAGTATTGACTATGATTTCTGTAAAGGCTGTGGCATCTGTGCAAATGAATGTAACGTCAAAGCAATCATCATGGAACGAGAGGAGACAAAGAAAAAATGACGATCATGATGGATACCGGGAATCGCATCGGAGCCAAAGCAGCAGTCATGGCAAAACCAGAAGTTGTCGCAGCATATCCGATCACTCCACAGACGACGATGGTAGAGGCGATCGCTGAATACGTTGCAAGCGGAGAGTTTAAAGGAGAGTACATCTGTGTTGAAAGTGAGCATTCTGCGATGTGCGCATGCATTGGAGCAAGTGCCGCTGGCTCACGGACGTTCACCGCAACCTCATCCCATGGACTGTTATTGATGCATGAGATGCTTCACTGGGCTGCTCTCGCGCGACTCCCAATCGTGATGTGCAATATCAACCGAGTCATCGGACCAGGTTGGAACATCTGGGTTGATGAGAACGACTCGATCTCTCAACGAGACACCGGTTGGATTCAAATATATTGTAGCAGTAATCAGGAAATTTTTGATACAGTTATTCAAGCATTTAAACTTGCTGAACATGAAAAAATCGTACTACCCGTGATGGTGAATCTCAATGCATTTATCCTCTCTCATACCTCTATGCCTGCAGAAATCCCAGACCAACAGACAGTAGATGATTTCATTGGAAAGTACATCCCGCAATGGAAACTTGATATTGACAATCCAACAACATTTGGGAACATCATCGGCCCAGCATATTATTATAAAATACGACGAGCGATGCAAGAGGCACAAATGAATGCAAAACACCTCATCCCAAAGATAGCAAAAGAGTGGAAGAAAGCCTCGGGATATTTCCACGGCGACCTTTTAGAATATTATAAATGCGAAGACGCAGAACATATTCTTTTATCGATGGGTGCGATAGGTGCGGAAAGTAAAATTGCCATTGATGAAATGCAAAAAGCCGGTCAGAAGATAGGACTCGCCCGTGTACGAGTGCTACGACCGTTCCCCACAGAGGAAATCCGTCAGATAGGGAAACAGGCGGACCTCATCGTCATCGATCGGAATATCTCAGTCGGTTCAGAAGGTGTTCTTTTCAACGAAGTAAAAGCAGCATTATACGGTGAATCAGAAGCAAAAGCAACAGGCTTCATCGCAGGCCTTGGCGGAAAGGACGTAACGTACCAGGACATTGAAACCATGTGTCAGAAAGCAATGAAGGGAACAGCAAAACAACAAGAATGGTACGCGATGGAGGACTAAAAATGGCGCTGAAAGATTATCCAGTCGACGAATGTCTCTTACAAGGAAACGCATCATGCCCTGGATGCCCAGCCACCATCGGATTACGTCTGGTGTTAAAGGCACTAGGAAAAAAGACAATCATGGTCGTTCCTGCATGTTGTACAGCAGTTATCGAAAGCCTCTACCCACATACCTCTTTTGACATCCCGGTCATGAATATCGCCTTTGAGGCGGCAGCAGCAGGTGCGTCCGGGGTCGAAGCAGCGTTACGTCAACAGGGTCGAACCGACATCACGGTAGTAGCATGGGCAGGAGACGGTGGGACATACGACATCGGCATTCAAGCACTCTCTGGTGCCCTTGAACGTAGAACCAATTTTATCTACATCTGTTACAATAATCAAATCTATTCTAACACCGGCATTCAACGCAGTGGAGCAACCCCGTACGCCGCGTGGACGACAACGACAGTCAGTGGCAAAAATGAGTTTCGAAAAGAAATGGGGGAAATCATCCTTGCACATCATATCCCCTACGCAGCACAAACCTGCATAAGCTACCCAGAGGACGTTATTAGTAAAATAACAAAAGCAAAAAACATACAAGGTCCAAAATACATAGAAATTCTTGCACCATGCCCACCAGGCTGGCGATTTAGCATGGATAAAACCGTGGAAATGGGAAGACTCGCAGTCGACTCAGGAGCATGGTCCTTATGGGAATGTGAAAATGATGTCATGACATTCAACGGGAAAAGTAAGCTGATTTTAGAAAAAAAGATCCAACGAAAACCAGTCGAAGAATGGATAAAATACCAAGGACGATTCAGTCATCTTTTCAAACCCCAGCGAGATGAGGAACGACTCAAAGCAATCGAAAAATACGTTGATGACCTCTGGGAACGCTATAGAAAGTGTTACAAAAAATCATAAAAAACCAAGAAAACACCTCTACGAGAGAAGATTATTTTTCGTGTAAAACCCGTGCTCCTTTCTCGTCGACAGAACAACAAAAAACATTGCCATACGCGGAAAGAACCTTGCAAAGAGCTGGAGTATTTCCGACAGCATACACTGAGTTTCCTAACATACACATACTTGCCATCCCCTTTTTGTTTGCTAACTCAATTGCTTGTAGCACGGTCGTATCAGCGATACCGATTTCTCTGGTGAACTCCCAGGCAAGAGAAAAAAGATGCTCAACTGAAGGTTTCTCCAAAAGTTTTTTAGTGCAATACCGTCCGTACGATGCTATCTTGCGAACCTTTGTTGAATTCGTAAGAATCTTTTTTGTCTCAATCTTTTTACCAACAACACATAAGACAATCTCATAGTTCCCAGGGATATGCTCAAGCATCCCCCACGGAGGCAGACCTGCTTTTCGTCGAATCTCAATTCCACCAAAACTACTCGCTATTACATCACTAAGCCCGGTATGAGACTGGATTTCTGCGTAATGTGCAGCCTTGATGGCATTTTCCCTTGGGAGATTAAGAAGATCTGCAAGAGCGAGTGTTGCGCTCAACGCTCCTGCAGCGCTCATCCCAAAACCCTGACTCACCGGTAAATCCATGATGGTATTGACAGTAATCTTCAAAGGAGCATCACCTAAAAGATAGTTTAAGGCGGATTTCGTAACCAACGCAGATGACGGTTTTCCATTAATATGAACCGTTACTGTGCGATGTGATGCAGGTTGTACAGACACCTGGCTGATCGCACCAAGAGAAATACTCATTCCGGCACCACAGGACCCTGTGCGATCCATATTTTGCTGGTAATACACTGGTTCAAAAAACGCAGAAATATGCCCTGGAGCAAAAGCAATACCTTTCATAGACCGCCCTGGTAGACTATTATAGTAAATCGAGGATAACTGAAGCAAGCTCTTCTTTTTTTCCTTTTTTCCAGGAGCTTTTTCCTCTTTTTGACTGAAGAAGGATCTCGTTAGAGTCTCCCCCAAACCCTGCGAGGGTGTTTCCGATAGCACCATCAAGATGGTATTTGGTAAGTAGTTGCAGTGTTCTTTTTTTGACGTTTTGCTTTTTTTCTTCTGTTTTAAATGCAATGATTTTTGCGCCGGGGAGTTGCAATCGCAGGGTCTCAAGAACAACTGGGGCTTGAAAACAATCTATAGCAAGTGTCTTTTTCCCAGAAGGGATTTTCCCCTTCTGTCTTCTTGGGATGTAATTTGCTATCGCTGCACAGACAACAACGCCATCAAACTGTTTCAGATTCTTCTCCTTCATTAACCGTAACAGATCAGTCACAGTCTCAAAACGTCTGAAAGATATGTAGGTGGGAATCAGCTCCTGTGCATACCCATACCAGAGTGTAACATCCGCTCCTCGTTCGAACGCATTGACGCTTAACGCGACCGCTGTTTTACCTGAACTCCGATTCGTAAGCACTCTGATATCATCGATTGGTTCTGCAGTCGCTCCACCGATGATCAGGATTCTTTTCTTCTGCAGATCTCGCCTCCCAATCGTTCGAATCACCGTCTCTACAATCTGTTGAATCTCTGGGGATTTTGCTTTGTTTCCAGAGATAAACGGATCGATAAACAGCACTCCATGGTCTTTACAGATCTTTATATTTTTCTGAACGATTTTATGGTCGTACATCGATAGATGCATCGCAGGTACTAGAAGGATCTGTACCCCAGATCCTATCGCGGTGGACGCACAGGTGGTAACCGGTGTATCATCGATACCTCGAGCGATCTTTGAAATCGTGTTTGCTGTACACGGCGATATTAAAAGCAGGTCTACCGGGTCTTGTACCAAGCCACACCAAGAAACATGCTCCGTCTGGCCAGACAACTGAATAACAGGTTTATGACCCGTGGCAAATTCTACCGCATCTGGATGAATTATTCGTGTTGCCGACGGCGTCATGACAGGATACACGGTTGCCCCATGACGGATGAGCTCTCGTGCGAGTTTCACACATTCGACGGCAGCAATACTACCAGTTATCCCAAGAACAATACGTTTGTGGAGAAGTTTATTGGTTTTCTTCCCGCGTAATTCCTCTGCAGGATGCATTTCATCACAATTCTTCTACCGTACGACTAGTACGGATCTACTAGCATGTCGCACTACTTTATCCGTGACACTACCAAGTAAAAACCTTCCCTCTTTTCCATATCCTTTGTATCCAATGAGAATGATGTCACTATTATATTTTTTTGCAACAAGCAGGATTTCGTCAGCAGGGTCGCCTGCTTCAACAGCGACATCCACTTTTCCGATTTTCCCTTCAAGTTCTTTTGCTAATTTGCCAAGGTTTTCCATGGCTTTTTCCTTAAAAGACCCAGGGGTTACGACCGTGCTAAGGTCAATGGTTGGTAGCAACATGTTTGTGAATGTCGATTCAACTAACGCAGCAGGAATCACCGTAAGGAGAACAAGTTCATCATCTGGTGTTGAACATTGAACTGCTACATCAATTGCTTTATTTGATGCTTCTGATCCATCATAAGCGACGAGTAATCGTTTCATAAATCACCACAGTGCTGCTAGTAATAAGGAACTGACTAAAAAAGATTTTGTATTGTAAGTCTAAATGAAAGAGATAAATTCTGACAAAAAAAAATTTCTTCGAACACAAATCCGGATTCATGGCACTACTATTTACAGAGATACAAGAGAAAATCAGACAGCGAAAGACCATCCTCCCATCGCATAATAAAATTCCCACTTTTACTGATACTCAACTTGGGGAGTCGATTGTGCAGAATCTTCGCCCTTCCCTCAAGCTGAGGAATTTCCATGGAAAAGAGCCGCCAACAATCACCACCATGCCCTTTCAGTCGAAAACCATAGACGGGTAATGTCTTTGTCTTTTCACATTCACGCTGCATCTTTTCAGCTTGTCGCTGTAGCTTCCCATCGACACTACTGAAATGTAACGTACCAACATTACTGGACTTTATCTCCATGAGAAACGAGATATCCCCTCGAAGCGCAACTAAGTCAACCCCGAACGAACCTGCAGCACGAACGACAATGAACGGTTTGTGTTTCGTAAGATAATAATTTGCTTTCTCCAATGCGGAACATGTTTTCGTCATTTTCGAAAGAATTTTTTCATCCCCTTCAAGAATACCTTTCAATTCTCGTTCATACACGCTGCTCATATGAAAAAGGTAAAATACCTCGTAATGTTTTAATGTTTGGGATTGGAGCGTTCAATCAGTCAATGATTTGGTGGACAGCATATGAACAAAGATGTTCTAATCAAAGAGGTCATGAAGACAAAACCGGTAGTTGTACAACCATTTACAACCGTTTTAGAAGCAGCCAGAATAATGAAACAAAACAAAATCGGAAATGTCATTATCTCTGAAATTAATCACCCCATCGGGATACTTACTGAAAGTGACATAATAAAAAAAGTGGTCTGTGAAGGAAAAAATGCAATGGATGTGACCGTCGAAGAGGTCATGAGCAGCCCAATTATCATCGCAGAACCATACATCTCCCTCCAAGAGGCTTTAAAGATCATGGGGACGTGCAATATCAGAAGACTCCCCATCGTTGAAAACAACGAACTTGTTGGGATTATTACACAACGCGATATCTCTCGATTGTCACCAGCTTTAACAGAGATCTGCCATGAGTGGTCAAGTATTGAATTAAAAGATGATGAATATCTAAACAGCCAGACGTTCTCTGGAAAATGTGAAGATTGCAATCTCCTTTCAACAAACCTTAAAAGTATTGACGGCCGTCTGCTTTGTGAAGACTGCATTGATGGATTAAAATATGAATAACGTTTTTTAAGAAAGAAAAAAGGAGGAAAACAGCGATGAAAGTAAAAGAAATAATGACGACAAAAATAATTACAGTAGATAAAGATGATAGCCTCAAACTCGTTTTGGATCTGATGAAAAAGTATGAAATCACGAAGATTCCGGTGACTGAAGAAAAGAAATTCTTTGGTCTTGTGACCGACAACGTGATTGCCTATAAACTAGGGTCGATCCGGAAACGAGGAATCACAGCATCCCGACTCCATGCCTCATCGGTCACAGAGAAAGAAGTACAAGTAATTTCACCAGAAGAGGAAGTTAAAAACATTTTAAAATCAGTAGGTGAACCAGGTCCAACGATGTTACCGGTGGTCGAAAAAGAAAAGCTGATAGGAGTAGTGACCAAAGCAGATTTACTGCCTTTGGTTACCAATAAAAATCAACTTCATTCCATCATGCAAAAAAAAGTCTATACCGTCAACCTTGACGACCGTATAGTCCATGCGCGACGGATAATGATTACCAATAATATCGCACGACTACCTGTTCTTGAGGAAAAAAAATTAGTTGGAGTCATCTCTGATGTCGAGATAGCTTTGGCATTCGCATCGTTAAAAAAATCGTTTTCATTAGGACGCCAGAAACATCGCCTCGATGAACTCCTTGTCAAAGATGTCATGCGATCGCCGGTCGTATGGTCGAACCCGTCCATGAGTATCTATGATGCAGCGCAATTGATGCTCAAACGGAATATCGGGGCATTACCACTAATCGAAAACGATAAGCTCGTCGGGATGGTGACAAGGACCGATTTACTAAAGACAATCGTGATGTAAAAGGTTAAAGTAACCAAGACGATTCACTATTGTATGGTATATCATATTCCCTCCGATGAGGATATCCTCGATGCGGCGGAAAAGGTTTTTCAGAAATATCATACAGTGAACTCACAACATGCTCTGAAAAAATTTGTCGAAAAGGAATTACAATCAAAGAAAAAACATTTCCATGTGAGCGGACCACGGTTACGAACCCTTGTTCTGAACAGCGGTTTGGTCCAGGTCGAGATTCGGTCTAGAGAGGGAGATCCGGATAAGATTCTGCATAAATGTCCTGTCTGCGCAGGTTCCTTGCAGCGGGTAAAAAATCAGACCATCTATGGGGGTGAAGTCACCATAGAATTCCGATGTGATGCATGTGGTTATTGGACAGGAAAGAAAAAGAAAATACCCACATTATATGTGTTTCATTTAAAATAAGATTTGAGTATTACGATTGTTTTTTCCGCCCAGTGATTTCTCGTTCTAGTCTGTTGATTTCACTTTCCAGTTGCATCAGACCCAGATCGACCCCCATGTCTCGTATCACCGTGAGATACTCATCACTGAGTCTATTACGTATTTCTTTTATGAAAAAATGACCTGCGTTGTCCCCAAGTGACCGATTCATCGAATCGATAATGGAATGAAGAGCTTTTCCTAACTCATTTGGTGGTACCGAATTGATATCAGACAGGACACTGATCATATCACTGGACTCTTCGTTATAGAAATCATCCTTAATTTGAATATGTTTAAGAAATCTATATTGAGTTTCCAAGCGTCTTATAAGATCATCCATAGTCATAATCGTATACGGCAGATCTGTTTTTCTACTTGATATCGTTACCAATGTGCGTAAGACATTCTTAATAATCTCTGATTTTTTTGGTGACGGCATACACCCTCTCTCAACGTTTGTTTCCTTATCCCAACTAATAATCATCAATGATAGCCTAGAGATATTAAACCTTTTGGTGAAAATAATTCATTTCTATCGAAACATATAAATCTTCATGCACCATATCTTTTTTCTAGGAAAATAGGAGGGATGAACAAGCATGAACAAAGTAGTATTGAGTGTTGTTGTAATTGTATTATGTGTCAGTTCTGCATTAAGTGGTTGTCAAGACACAAGCAGTGTTAAAACACAAGGAAGACCACAAAACGTGTATCTTGATTCGACGATTGTTGAATTTGTAAATGTGTCTTATGAAGAAAACATCAATAGATCCGGAGGTATTGAATCAGTAACAGTAGGCTGGCTGTTTCATAACATCGCAGGAAAAACCATTAGTGCAAAGATAGATGTTCAATTTTTTAATAAAAGTGATCTCCTCTTGTATAATGAAACAAAAAAAATCTATAATATGCCTATGGGGTACACCGAACAATCATTCCAACCGTCAAATAAAGTAATCTATGAAGGAGTGGGTGTTGCGTTCGTTGATCACGTAGTCATCTCCGTTACTGAACTGTAATCACGAAACAAACATCATCGCATCTATTCAAAATACAATCAGCGACGTTATTTTCTCATCTGTTTTGTGAACAAGAAGGCAAGAATCGCAATAAGGACTGCCAGAACCTCAAAACCAGGTGTTGAAGTCTTTGGAGTATCAGTTCCAATGTGCAGAGTATAGAGATAAAAACCAGAATTACTCTCGGTTTCCAACACATTCGGAGATGTCGGTTTAAAGCTGATATTCAGCAGAACGTCACCAGATAGTGATGTCGGCCAGTTCTCAAACACAAAGGTTTTTTCTTCATTTGGCCCTAATGAATAACTCTCAGGTTGGAAAATGAGAGTTGCATTCAGACCAGGTTGGGGGTCTCTGAGTTTGATGGTGATGTTTACTGAGTCTCTATCACCGGTGTTATGTAAAACAGCAGTAATTCTATATTCTCGTATGGTGGTTGTTCCTACCGGAGGACGTGTTTGTGTTAATTGTACGGCTACATCCTTGAAAATGATGTTTGCATCCTGTGCAGTACACAACGGGCTAAAAAACAGAAAAACGGTTAGGTTTACTAAAAGGAGCAGATAGGTCAGTATCGTTTTACACTTCATAAATCTCTCACGGCATCCTGAAATCACATGTAATATATTTAAACTTCATCCCAGGGGCAGCATTTTTTTTTAATGATTTCAAACATACTGATCTATGGAATTAATTCTTTATACTTCTAGAATATTTCTTTCTGCGAGCGAAAGAAAAGGATAGGAAATAATCGATGTTGGAACTACGAGGAATACGAAAAGGTGTTGAGGTGTTAGTGCGAAATCCTGATACCCCAAATCGCCCTGCTCGAAAAGCAATCGTTATCCGAACGTATCCTCACCCGAGTCGATGGTTTGTGGTACGTTATGAAACCGGTGATTACGCGCAGGTGGAAGAAAACCAAGTCACGACCATGTTTGAAGAATATAAAAAGAAGCTCGATTGATACTATTTTTAGAAACGTTTCTTATTATCTCGAAGGCCTGTGACGATTTCTTTGCCAAGATTAGTGAGTCGATATAATTTGATATCCCCGTGTTTTCCGCCTTCTATTTGTTCAACGAGATTCAAACTGATAAGAGATTCATCATCACGATATCGTGTGTTCATCCCGCGGATCGCACCTATCACATTGGTCGGGGTGGTCTTCACGCTGAACGCAATTTCAGAAGTATAACTCCCGCTGGGACTGATTTCAAAAAGATACTCCGCTATTTTCTTCCGTACGCTACTTCTCCGAAGTGATCGAATGATAAGAGGTTTCAACATCTCTGGAGAAATCGCTGCTTTTGTCTCATCTTGCATCCCATCCACTAAACCAACATAGGGAATCGCATGGTGATTAATAAGCTAATCGATTTTGTAGACAAAAAAAAATGGGCTAGGCCGGATTCGAACCGGCGGCCTTCGCCGTGTGAGAGCGATGTCATAACCAACTAGACCACTAGCCCAGTTCATCTCAAAAGGTATAAGTCTGAATTTAGGACACAGATAAATGCTTTTCGTTCATATTTACTACCATAACGGATACTCCTTAAGGAAAACCTTATCAAGTGCGATAAAGATAACCTCTCCAGGAAAACAAGAACCGAGGGAGTCTCTTTGGCAAAATTGAAGTTGTTTCATCGCTTAAAAACAAAAGAAAAATCATCAATCGATGAGACACTAAGACGGAAAGAAAGCGAAGAATCAGAAGAACAACCAAACGAACCAGAGATGACAGAAGAACACAAAAATACCCCTATCAAAGAATATAATGAAACACTCTATTCAAAGGGATACGCACAAAAAAAACCGACAACCCCCCCGTTAAAACAAAGACAACCAATACGACGAATCACATGGGAGACTGCAGAAACAATCGAACAAAACGTCGATAGCATGAAAATCAAACAAACAGAATCAACATCAAGTTGTAGACAAAAAGGGTTGGATACAGAAAAGAAAGTAGATTTCATCCTGTTGAAGAAAAAAAAGTAGACCACACAGAAACTCCGCGGATATCGGAGTGTTTTTAAGACTCTTTTTCTTTTCCCCATCACAAAGGATTGGTTGATGACAGTGATAGCGGTGCTAAGAATCGGACATCGGATTGACCGTGACAAACGCGTGACAACCCATGTCGCATTGGTGGCTAGAGCATTCGGTGCAGACATCATGTATATCACCACGAAGGATGAAAAAATTAAGCAAAACATCCAATCAGTCTGTACACGATTTGGTGGTAATTTCCAGGTGCAAACTGGCGTTGATCATAAAAAAATCATCAAAAACTGGAAAGGCGCTATCGTCCATCTCACAATGTATGGCGAGGAACTAGAAAAAGCAACAAAACAACTTGATACCAACCGTGATCTCCTCATCATAGTAGGAGCTGAAAAGGTCCCTCCGTATTTCTATAAGGTTGCTGACCTCAACGTTTCAGTTGGAAATCAACCACATTCTGAAGTCGCTGCCCTCGCACTGTTTCTTGACCGTTTTACAAAAGCGACTTGGCAAAAAAAACCGTTCGATGGAAACATTCAAATTATTCCCTGTGTTAAAGGGAAAAAGGTTCGCTCAAAGGAAAAAACATGACCATGATTCCTAATCCTGGACAATGCCTGCAATTACTCAGAGACGCAGGGTGTTCAGATGAAGTTATCAACCATTGTAAAGCCGTACGAAAAGTCGCTGTCAGAATAGCCAAGAAAGCCCATGCGAATATTCAACTTGTTGAAGCAGGTGCATTACTCCATGATATCGGACGGTCAAAAACACAGGGTATCCTGCATGGGGTCGAAGGAGCAAAAATCGCTACTCAGTTAGGTTTGCCAGAAACCATCGTCAATATCATCGAACGACATTTAGGTGCGGGAATCCCAAAAGACGAGGCAATCATCTTAGGATTACCACCAAAAGATTACATGCCAATCACCTTAGAAGAAAAAATCGTAGCCCACGCTGATAATCTCATTGAAAACGATCATGAGCATCGGATAGAAATCGAAGTTGAAAAAGCAATACAGAAAGGACAGACGAAGCATGCTGAACGGCTGATGGCGTTACATCGAGAGCTCAGTCAACAATGTGGCATGGACCTGAACAATATTTAAGGGTTGTTACCCGAAAAGCTATATAGAGTACCTAGCATTTACCGGAAAAAACACATGCAGGGGTAGCCAAGCATGGTCAACGGCGCAAGGTTGAGGGCCTTGTCCTGTAGAGGTCCGCGAGTTCAAATCTCGTCCCCTGCACTTTTATCTATTTTAACAGGAGAAACAAGTAAATGATGAAAAATTGATTTGAACTCCTGTTTACTAGTAAAGTTATGCTCATTTCCTTTTTCAATTTTATCTTTACCCTATTAAATATGTTAACAAATACCTTAATTCTATTCAAATTATTAAGTATTTCATAAATTTATATCTGTTTGTACAAAATAGATGAAAATAAAACTATATATCACCATACGGTTGAATTTCTTGAGGTACTCCAATGAGAAAAGAAACATTATGTATTTTGGTATGTATGCTCTTGATTATCCCGGGATTTGTTTCATTTACTACCGCATATCCCGTACTACCTGCGTCTACAACAAAATCATCAGACGATGGTACTGAATATTGGGCTCTTCTGGTCGGTGTCAATGAATTTAAAAATCATCCTTACATGACTAGTACCGCCCTGGGAAACGATCTAGCGGCAAAAGATTTCAATAACGTATTACTTAATTCTGATCACTGGAAGCCAGACCATATCAGAGTGTTAACTGGAAAAAACGCTACGCTTTTCAATATTTTGAAAAACTTCCGATGGATGCATCGAATGGCTGACGAGGACGATATTTGCCTTTTTTATATCAAAGATCATGGCTCTCCAAGCCCCGACATTTTTCCCTATGATGAAGGGGAACAAGGGACAGATACCGTTTTGTATGCGTATGATACCTATCGATGGCAAATTGGGGAATGGTATATCTGTTTACCTCGGAAAACACATTATCTCTTTGACGATCAAATTAACACCTGGCTTTCACACCTCAAGTGCAAAGGTGCCTGCGTCATCATCGATGCTTGTTTTGCCGGAGGGGTCAATGACCTACCTCAACAAACAACAACGGTAGAAACAAGGACGGGATGGATGAATCAGCTTGGAACAAAATTAAGCGGTCCTGGCCGAGTCGTTCTCATGGCATGTGAAAGTGATAAGTTAAGTAACGGACCTTTCTTCAGCTATTATACCATGGAAGGACTCCAGGGTTTCGGGGATACTGATGGAGATGGATGTTGTTCGGCAGAAGAAGCGTTTGCATATAGCAGTCCAAGAACAACTGAATTTTTACAAAAGGAATACAATTTCAATCAACATCCCCTTATTTTCGATAATTACCCAGGAGACCTCATCATCACAGACAACGAACTCCCCCCATCGTTAACTGAATGTACCGATGGATCACTTACTGGATTTGTCAACACGGCCCAGACGTATTCCTTTAATGCGACTGACCCGGAATCGAATCAAATCAAGTACTATTTCACTTGGGGTGATGAGTCCGATGTGTGGACAAGCTTAACTCCGTCTGGCCAAGCAGTGACCGTGAATCATGCTTGGGATAAGGAAGGAACCTACAACATCTATTGCCGAAATTTTGATGAATACGGCATGTTCAACTTTGAGGAGGCCTACCCTCGACAACGTGTCGTTGTCACCATGCAAAACGACCATATCGCTGACCAGCGACAGACCGAGCTCTACCGGGGATATAGTTTCAATTATGGAGCGTTTGAAAAAAGAATATATGCTCAATCATTTGTACCTACTCTTTCAACATTGTCTAAAATTGAATTAGAGATAGTCGCCAAAGGAGATGTCCAACCAATTACTGTATATATCCGAGATAACCTCACAGGAATGAATCTTGCTCAATCCTCAGTACTAATCAAACCTGGAAATGAGTATAAACCCGTTCTGAATTGGACGACGTTTGATTTTGACGACATCTCCGTAACTCCGGGAAAAACCTATTACGTTGTCTGTCAGACGATCTATTCGAACACTTCGCTGTATGGTTGGAGCTATGCTGGAGCAGAATATCCAGATCCATACCCAAACGGAGAAGCATATGGTTCAAAAAACAACGGAGTTACCTGGATTAATCTAAATGGTTACGTCAATGACTATTCATTCGTAACCTACGGCATCTAGTTCTGTTCATTAGATTTAAAATCCCTGAAGAGAGGCTTTTTCCTTTCTTTTTTTCAATTTTTTTCTTATGAAAAGTAGTGAGGTTTTGAACACTTGGCCAGTATTATCCTTCGAAGGGATTTTATGCTAGATCTTCACTTCCCAGCTTGGGGGCTCTGAAGGTTTGGCACGTAATCCCTACAGGAGCATCCGGCCATTTTTTCTCCGGTAGAAATATTTAAATAGTTTCATGCATATACATATATACATGCATTTGCATGAGATGATGTAATATGGTGAGAATGACGTTTTCAATTTCGGATGATCTAAAGAAAAAGCTTGATTCTAAATCAGATGTAAATTGGCCTGAAGTTTTGAAAGCAGGGCTTAAAAGAAGATTGGAGCTCTTGGAAAAATTACATGCAAAAGGAGAACTGTAATATGGCCTGCATTACAATTTCCGTTGATAAAACTTTTAAAGAAAGACTTTCTCGATTCTCTTGGATAAATTGGTCTGAAATTGGCAGAGAAGAACTCTTAAAACGATATCTTTTTGAAAAATATATGAAAACAGGGGAACTAGCAAAAGATGAAGAAAAGTTCTGCGAACAGATTGACTGGCATCCGGTTGATGAACTCCCGATAAAAAAAGAGTTTGTGAAAAAATTAGGTGAAATACGAAAAGGTGCATACTCCAAACCAATAAAACCTGATCAATTAAAACAATGGTTTAAGGAGCTATGAGCTTCCGCATTATTATTTCAGATGAACTAAAGAAAACATTGGTTATATTGAAAAGAAAAGATAAAACGATGTACCAAAAAATTGAAAAGAAAATATTACAAATCGCGTCTTCAGATTCTGTTTCAATTCAGCATTTCAAAAATCTTCGTAGTCCACTAAGTGACTTCAAACGTGTACATCTCGGTAGCTATGTTCTTTTATTCCATGTTCAAGCGGATAAAATCATCTTCGAAGCTTTTGAACATCACGATAAAATCTATCAACAAAGACGATGAAAAACGTATTGATTCTTTATATTATTCTATGAAATTGCTAATCATTGGTTTTTAATCTACACAAAAAACCATAATTCATTAAAACCGTTATAATCCTGGTTTCCACTATGGGACATTGAACCTCTCGCAAAGAATCCTCCTTGAGGATTTTATACTAGACCTTCACTTCACCTACCCCGAGGTGCACTGAAATATTGGCACATAATCCCGACGGGAGCATCATCACACTACATCCAACCTTCAAGAAAGAGATTTGAACTTCGAGTTGGAATCCCGTCCCCTGCACTTTTATCTATTTTAACAGGAGAAACAAGAATATAATCAAAAAATGATTTGAACTTGAGTCCGAAATCTACCTTGCTAGCTCTAGTACTCTTTCTTACGATATCTATTACAATGTATTATTCTCATGCCGGAGTGATAAGAGTTCAGACACTTCCTCTTGGCTAACTAATAAAATCTTTATACCCAATTATTATTCTCCGACAGAGGTTATATTTATGAAAAAACAAATCATTGTTATAACACTCATAGTACTCTTTACAAGCTGTGGACTAAGTGGTTGTGAAGACACAGCAACAGAAAATAAGAATAATAATAATAATAATAATAATAATAATAATAATAATAATAATACAACTCCTTCAGGGGAAATCCCGCCTTCTGAAGAACCACAAGGCGCAAGCTTAGCTCTGATCGCAAGTAAAACTCTTCTTGACCAATCACCAGATAGACTACAAAAAGATACGACGACGCTTTCAATAACCTTAAAAGATGTTAACAATAAACCAATGAAAGATTACTTAGTGTCCTTTAGAACTACTCATGCGGATATACATTTCCTTGGCGAAAACCCTGTTCGCACAAATAAAAACGGATACGCTGAAATTACCGCTGAAATCGATAAGTACACAGAAATCCTTAATCCAACCTCACGGAAATATAAGGATACAACCCTCGTCATTGCAACTTGTGACGCTCTGAATCTAAGCGAGGAAATAAACCTAGATGTAGATGTGATGGACTGGGTGACGATGTATTATAGTGGTACCTCAGATATCACCTTCGAAAATGAGAGGACTGCGTTTTATGCAAACGGAATAGAAATAAAACTTGCTGTCAATGACCCAGAGGATTGGCATAACATTTTTGATTCGAGCAGAGCTGTAACAGTATCTCTTCATCAGTACCGTGCATATGAAATGGGACAAGTGAAAAGAGGCTCCATGATATATCTTTTCTACGAATATAAGATAGCAGCTTCGCAGGACCCTCTGGACCATGGAGAAATTGGACAAACATATTTACACACCTATAACAGCTGGGTTCATAACGTAGCGATTATCCCTCCGTCCTCAGGAATACCAACTGATGACTGGGGCGAATTTTCCTATAAAATCCCCTAAAACACCTTCATTTCTTTGTAAAAAACCAAGAGATTGTCGATAATTATGAAATATAGTAAAACGTATTTACTACTCAATTTTACTACGCGGGTTCAAAATCAGGACAATTCTCCAAACAACCACCTAAAGGTATTTCATTTCCCAACCGACAGCGTTCACTCTCCATGAAATCAGCTCCATTAAGAGTTACAGTCGGAATACGATAATGTTCCAGATATTTGCATTTAACCATGCCCTTTCACTCCCCCGTTTCATTCTTTGTAATTAGGTATCTGCATAAAAATATACCTCAACGCGAATCACTGTCGTTTCTTCAAGAAATCGATACTCTTATTATCCGCATTGCTATCAGTGAATCCTGCTATGAAACCAACACGTCGGTTTGTACGATTCCTTGAAAAAATGTTTCCCTACCGTTTTCTTGCTGCAAAAATGACACGAATTCCACTTGTGAGAGAGATTACTGATAAAATGCTTTTTAAACAGACAAACCTCACCGTCATTCCCAAAGAGTCTGTCGTTGAAATCACCCTTGAAAAATCAATCGAACCACCTGATAACATCGTCCTGCCATCACAAGTCGTTGAACATTTCATACGTAAAACAAACTACCGATTTATCATGAATTTTTGTATATGTCGTGAGGCAAATCATTGCAAAAACCATCCGATTGAATACGGGTGCCTTTTCTTAGGAGACGCCGCACGAGGAATCAATCTTGAATTTGGGAGAGAAGCGACTGTTGAGGAGGCTTTGACATATGTACAGAAATGTCGCGCGGAAGGTCTAATACACCTAATTGGAAGAGATAAAATCGACGAGACCTGGCTTGGTGTAGGTTCTGATGGGAAGCTTTTGACAATTTGCAATTGCTGCAGTTGCTGTTGTCTCTGGAAAATCCTTACTGATCTTGACCCGCGGATACGCTCCAAAGTAAGACGAATGCCCGGGGTCGAAGTTACTGTGACGGAGAAATGTACAGGATGTGGAACCTGCATAGAGCATTGCTTCGTCAATGCCATACAGATTCAACAGGGGCGTGCGGTCATTGGCGAGGACTGTAAAGGTTGTGGACGGTGCGCTGACCGCTGTCCGCAGAAGGCCATACGAATAACCATTGCGGATGAACAGTTCTTTCAGAAAACCATCGATCGGATTGAATCATCTGTTGACGTCGTCTGAGTCAAGCGATTCTTTTCAGGAATCATGAACCACTGAGCTTCTTCAACACGTTTACACCATCAAAGCAATCTAGTGTAGCTGGGTATTGTTCAATTCTTCCTGTTTAGAAGAATTTCCATACCGTTATTTCTTTTTCTGTGTGATGACCTGCGTTATCATACACGATAACCTTCAGAGTATACGAGAAGAAGTTTCTCTCGCTCCATGTCCAGCTATAGGGTTCGACGGTATCATTTGCTTTAAATGTATCATCGATGTAGAATTCCACTTGTGCGATGCCGGATTCGTTATCTGATGCTGCTACTTGTACATCGATGGCGAAGAACACAAGAGGAACGATAAACGGAAGAACCTTATCATTTTGGATGTAAATTGCTTTCTCAGGTTTCGTGATCTGAACGATTGGTGGTGTGATATCACCAAGAATTTCCGTTGTAAAAACCCAGATTGGACCTGGGGTGGACGCGCCATGGTTATCCCATGCAATGATCTTCCAATAATACGTGGTGTTTCCCTGTAGTGTTGCAGGTTGGTACGAAGAACTGGTATGGTTACTGACGAGTTTCGGAGGCGGAGAGATCGTTCCAAAGAAGATATCATAAGTGACGGTATCACCCTCGTCAGGGTCACCGCCCTCCCAACTTAACGAAGTATCGACGTTGATATCGGTTGCGTCGTCTGCCGGTGAGGGGTTGTTAGGAGCATAGGGTGGATTATTCGGCTCTGCTCTCGTAGTAAATAGCCAAAGATCTCCAGAGGTTGAAAGACCATGACTATCCCAAGAGATGATCTTCCAATAATACGTAGTCACATACACTAATACCCCGGGATTATATGATGATGCTGTTTGATTTGCTGCCACTTTAATCGGAGGAGAAGTCGTTCCAAAGTATATATCATAAGTGACGTCGTCCCCATTGGGATCCCCACCAGCCCAACTGAGTTCTATAGTGATATCTACGTCTGTTGCTCCATCAGGCGGAGAAGGGTTTGATGGTGGATATGGCGGGTCATTCGGTTCTTCCGTTGTTGCGAAATCCCAGATGGAACCTGGCGTTGACACACCATGGTTGTCCCAAGAGATGATCTTCCAATAATACATTGTGTCATACATCATCGCAGCTGGATCATAACTCGTCGCTGACTGGTTACTAACAATTTTTGGAGGCGGGTTGGTCGTACCAAAACACACATCGTAAGTGACCGTATCACCCGGGTCAGGATCACCCCCGTTCCAACTTACATCAGCATTGATATCAACATTGGCCGCATGATTCATAGGCTGTGGATCAGAGGGAAGATACGGTGGATTGTTCACCTCGTTTTCTGTGGTAAAATCCCAAAGAGAACCTGCTGACGATGCCCCATGGTTATCCCAGGCGACGATCTTCCAATAATAGGTGGTATCATAGTCCATCGAACCTGGATCATAGGAGGTGCTCGATTGATTGCTGATGATTTTTACAGGTGGAGTATTCGTTCCAAAATATATATCGTATAACACAGTGTCCCCGGAGTCAGGATCACCACCGCTCCAACCAAGATTTGCAGTGACGTTCACTGCTATTTCATGGTTCGCCGGAGATGGTGAGCTTGGAACATATGGTGGATTGTTCGGTACAGACATTGTCGCGAACACCCAGAGGGGACCTTGGGTTGATGCACCGCGGTTATCCCATGAGACAATCTTCCAATAATACAGCATTGAATAACCTAAGCTTCCAGGATCGTACGTTGTAGTCGAATGACCTATGGCGACGAGTGGCGGTGGATTGGTCGTGCCAAAATACACATCATAAGTGACGGTATCACCAGGATCGGGGTCTCCGCCAGTCCAGCTCAGATCGGTGGCGATATCAACGTTGTTTGAATTGTTTTGAGGGTTTGGATTACTGGGGATATTCGGTGGATTATTTGGAACATAGGTCGTGGTGAAATCCCAAACAGGACCAGATTTTGATGCTCCCTGAGAATCCCAAACCACAATCTTCCAATGATACGTCACAAGATAGTTCATTGTCCCAGGATCATAAGTAGTCCCAGACTGGTTACTTACAACCTTTGGTGGTGGATTACTCGTTCCAAAGTAGACGTCATACAGAACAGCATCTCCTGGGTCAGGATCCCCACCAGTCCAACCAAGATCAGCGTTGATATCAACACTAGTCGCATGGTTCTGGGGAGTTGGGCTCCCTGGCTCATATGGTAAGGAGTTTGTCATGAAGTTCCACACAGGACCTCCTGTGGATGCACCATGAGAATCCCAGGACACAATCTTCCAATAGTAGGTAGTTCCATAACTCAATACCGGTAAATCGTAGGTGGTCGCAGATTGATTCCCTACTATTTTTGGTGGTGAGCTACTTGCTCCAAAATACACATCATAGGTGACAGGATCACCATCAGGATCCCCACCAGTCCAACTCAAATCCACCGTGATACCGATACCGGTTGCTCCCTGAGGTGGAGACGGTGAACTCGGCTCGTAAGGCGCTCTATTTTCTGTCAAGAAACTCCAGATAACACCAGAGGTTGAAGCACCATGGTTATCCCATGACACAATCTTCCAGTAATAATGAGTGTTATACATCATCGGACCAGGATCGTAGATAAGGCTGGATTGATTGGCAGAAACCTTTATCGTCGGTGGAGTTGTCGTACCGAAAAACACATCGTAGGTGACCGTATCACCAGGGTTTGGATCCCCACCGGTCCAGCTGAGATCAGTGTTGATAAGAACACCTGTTGCACCATTTGAGGGGTTCGGATTATTTGGAGAATTCGGTGGGTCATTATGGGTAGTGAAGTGCCAGAGAGGACCAACAGTTGAAGCACCATGATTATCCCACGATACTATCTTCCAATAATACGTCGCCCCATAGTTCATTGTTCCTGTATCATATGAGGTACTTGTTTGATTGCTCATAACTTTCACAGGTGGGTTTATTGTTCCAAAATAGACATCATAGGTGACCGGATCTCCGTTGGGATCTCCTCCAGTCCAGCTGAGATCGGTTGTGACAGGTACATCAGTGGTACCATTAGCGGGGATGGGGTTGCTGGGAGTCGATGGTGGCTCATTCGTTTGCCATTTCACGCTCCATTTATCCAGCTTGGGCGTCGTTGAAGGATTTATTCTTGTGAATGTCGCTTTCAGCCGAATGGTTGGAGCAAGAACACCCTGGGAAAAAAGATTCGAACCAGGTAGGACATTTTGGAGGAGCAGTGCTCCGGTTATCCCATCGAGTATATCAAATGTGATAGTACCATCGACATACGTTGCGTTGAACATATCCCAGTGATGGAAGTTTGTTGGAGTGATTCGAACTGAGGTTACATGAGCAGATAGCACAAGTAGCTTCTCAGTACCTATTGAATAGGTCACAGCAGATCCTGCTATTGATGAAGACCACAGATTACTGTATACATCCGGCATGTTATCCCAAGGAGAAGGATAAGTGATCCGAATGTCCTCCCAACTCACAAACACGTTATTGTTTCCGACAGCGATATTTGCCCAATCCGCAAGTGCTGAAGCACTTGTCGATAATTGAATATCACCACCGATGAACTCCCCATTTGAAGAAAGTATCTTTGCCCAGATCAGTCCAGAACCACTCGTCCCTTTGCTATTAAATGAAACGAAGAATGAGGAAGAAAAAAACGGAACAATATCAGTACGAGTAAATTCTCCTGATTTAATTTGAAATGTATTGACAATAACATTCCCGGATGAATCAAATATCTTACCCCAGATATTCCCCCACCAGTCACCGGTACTAATATCATCGTTATTCCAGGTCACAAGGAAACGTTGGGTTTGCGAACAAAACTCGACATTTGGGAAGTTATAATCAACAGTTTCGCTACCTGTAGCAATTGTGATTGTACTTCCAATCTGATTGAGGTTTTCATCAAAGATTCCTCCTTTTATACTAAATGGACCGTTGTCCGGGGTGATTCCTTCTTCCCATACGATCATATATTGTTCGTGAATCGGATCAAAAGCAACCGATACTTCACATTGACTATTGGTTGCTGTGGCAATACTTTTCTCACCACCGACAGGGTTACCGTTCGTATCATAGAGTCGTCCATAGATGTTGTAGTTTGTTTGACCATTTCGGGCGTCTTCCCAGGCGACACAGAAACGATTGTTTATTGAATCATATTGAACGTTTGCATCTGCTTGGCAATTCGTTGCACTACAGACATCAATGACTGAACCGAGTTGCAATTGATCGCCATTTCTCAC
>JBFYMQ010000005.1:0-41336 GCA_041304825.1 Thermoplasmatales archaeon | reverse complement strand
CGGGGTGACACCTTCAGATATCGAGAATTATAAACTGCCGACTGATACGTTGACAACTGAGGATATCGCTGCGTTGAAAAGCGAGCTGGATGACCCACGTTTCCAGGATCAATTCTGGAAACATGAAATCAAGTTGCAGCTGAGTCTTGGGAAGAAATCAGAGCAGCAGGCGCTGGCGAAATACGGGCTTGATTATGTCACCGATACGTATCTGCCTGAGAAACTTGTGGAAATGGGGATGCTGAAAAAGTAATTGTCCTTTATTGTTGTTGTCCCCAGAGGTCATTTGGGAGGATCATCTGGTAACGGATGTTTAACACCCGGTCCTCATCGATGAGGATATATGTTTTACTGAAAATACCGCCTTGGGCATCAAAAGGGATAGTATAGCAATGTACTTGTTTTCCCTGAATGTATTCTTTTTGTTTTGGTTTTTTTGGCTCAAGTTGTCCAAGTTTCTTCTTCATTGAAAGGGTATACTGAACGAGAAGGACGACCTCAAGGCCGATGGCGATGCTGATGAGGGCAATAGCTGAAAGAAGCCATTGTTCCATGCTCAGAATCGCCCATTTAGTCCCCAGTCCGAGGAAATAGACACCCATAATAACAATGGCAATCCAAATGGTATAAAGAACAGTAAATAAGAAAAAGAATTTTGTTGCTTTGAGCAATCGTTGTTTTTGTTGTTCTTCATCCGTTGAAGGTTCTGTTACAGCCATTTCCTACCAGTCCTGTTATGATTCATTGACTTTAAAACTTTTTTGATGTTCTTTTGATACAGGAGAGGTTGTTTATAAAGGATGGTTCCTTAAGTTGCACTGAAATAAGGGAAATATCAAGGGAGTAAGGGTGAAAGCCAAATATGTTGTATCGTGGGTTATGCTTTTCTTTATGCCAGGATCGTTTTTCTTTGTTTCTGCTCCAAGCATGCTACTTTCTCTTGAACGACCCCTGCATACGTGTGATTAATGATTTTTTCAAAACCTTTATATTCAGGGACTGACAAATAGATACATGCTAGTAAAAATCTAGCGTTAATGAGGTGAACAACGCGGACATAAAAATTGTGGGGGCGGTTACTGATGAAAACGCGCTCGAAGAAATTGAAAACATCGCAAAAGTCTTTGCCTATGAGCAAAGAATGAAAGATTATACTCCTCTGTTACGTCCATCGTTTCAGACAAAAAAGGTAAAAATAACCGAGGAGAAAAAACAAGGGGAGAGCAAAAAATATATTGAGAGTTACCAGCCACGCATCCTTGTAAAAGGTTTGTGTTAGACCCCTTAGATATCCATTTGCGAATCTTTCTAAGAACTCTTTTTTTCTCTTAATTTTTTATAATAACCTAGGAGTATCTGTTTAATTGAAAAAGTTTAAATTCAACTAATCTTTTCTTCCAGGCAAAGAGGTAGACAATGGTTGAATTTGAGACACTGAAAGCAGAGGAAGTAAAATTTGGAAAAAATAACTTCATCGAAGTCGCACGAAAGAAAGCGGTCGGTGAATCATTATCGAAGGAATTCGTCGCGATTTCCCGCGGATTCTATCTATCGGATGGATCGAAGAAATGGAAATCATCTATCACGCTTCCCGACGAAGAAGATAAAAGAAAGCAAATCGCGTCCTTAATTAACGACTTATAAAAAAAAAAAGATTATCACCGCAACTCGCGTGAAACGAAGCCACGACTGAGTTGCCTGTTCTTTTTTTTATTGTGCTAGTAGACCATTTATTTGTATCTGAGGAAAAACTCTTCGTTTAAAATATTCAAGGAAGCATTCCGCTTCATTTTGATTCCTTGGTAAAGATTGGAAGAAATGGTCCGTATTTGTGTGTCAGAGCATAGGTTTATTAAGGAGAGTTTCTATTGAACCAACAAGTACTATAGCTAGGGGATTTATGATATGAAGAAATCAGCCGTTGCACTTGGTTTTTGTGTTCTCTTACTTTGTATGCCGGTAGGCTACAGCGATGACAGTGAATGTGGCTGTTTACTCCCCGATGCTGCTGACTCGTTGGAATCGTTTAGTGAACCATGGATTTCTGATACAGATATCACCATGCTACAACAACAAGGAATCGACGAAGGATGGACCTTCACTGTTGGGAAAAACCCAGCGACGGATCACCCACGCTCAGAGCTCTGTGGCCTTGTCGAACCAGATAACTGGTGGGCAGATGCCTCGTTTGACCCCTGTGTTCCTTCTGCGGCCTTACCAGCTCATTTCGACTGGCGTGAGCTTGGAGGCTGTACCTCTGTGAAAAACCAGGGGGCATGCGGTAGCTGCTGGGCGTTTGGCACCATGGCACCACTCGAATGTAATATCCTCATTAAAGACCATAAGGAAGTGGACCTCTCAGAACAGTGGCTTGTGAGTTGCAACCGGAACGGATGGGGTTGTGATGGTGGATGGTGGGCTCACGATTACTTTCAATGGAAGATGGATCAGTCCAATGGAACTGGTGCGGTCTTAGAAAAAGATTTTCCCTACCAGGCATCTGACCTTCCTTGCAATGGCCCCTATGCACACCCATACCTGATTGACTCGTGGCATTTCATTGGGTTTCCCCAGGGTATCGCCCCAACAGATTCCATTAAACAAGCGATTATGACGTATGGTCCGGTGTCCGTCGCCTGTGCGGTGACCCAGGCGTTTGGAGCGTACACTGGTGGGGTTTTTAACGAAGATGATCCTGATGCGCAGATCAACCATGCGGTCGCATTGGTTGGCTGGGACGACAACCAAGGCGAAAATGGTGTATGGTTTTTGCGTAATTCCTGGGGCCCAGGGTGGGGCGAAGACGGGTACATGCGGATCGAATACAGAGTCTGTAAAGTGGGATATTCTGCGTGTTACGTCAATTACCCAATGAAAACAAAGATTGAGATCTCTAGCGGGTTGTTCTGTGTCACGGTCGGAATGCGAAATGTGGGCAACACGGTCACGAACGCGATTATTTGTAACATCAGTGTAAACGGTGGAATCCTCGGGGTCATTAACTCCTCGTTAGTCGACACGATCGACTCACTGGAACCAGGGGCTGTGGTCTATGAACGGATTCCTTGTTTTGGGTTCGGTCCTCTTAGCATCATGGTATCTGTTGCGCCTGAAAACGCTGGAAGAACAGCAAAACACGCGGAGGGTTTTTTATGCGGTCTGCTCTTCATTGTCACACGAAATCAATAAATACCTCCTCTTCTCTCCTTAGATATATTTTTAAACTCCTGCGGGAATATTCGTTTTGTACGGGGTTGGCATGAAGAAAGAAAATTGCCCGTTCTGCGGTCATCGCTGGATTCGAAAATCCTCAGAGTCGATGATAGAATGCCCGAATTGCAGGACAGAATATTTCATCCAGCCACAGCATGAGCAGATCGAAGAAGAGGAAATCAGCGAGGAGGAAGAAACCATCGCTGATGAATTCGAGGAGCGAAACCGGTAAGATCTGGCTTTGTTTCTTTTTAGAGTAAATAGCGAGAGGTTCATCAAGCTTAAAAACCGATTGTTGATTCGGATTTTGATGGGTGATTTGCTCTTTGAAGAAAGTGCATTAGTACTGACCGGTATTTTCGTCACGTTCATCTCTAGTTTTTTATATACGATTAATGCACAAGGGTTTGTCGCCCGCGGGAAATACCGAAAGAAGGAGGATGCGATCATAATTTTTCTTGGTTCAACCCTTATCTTAGGGCTTGTAACTCCCGTGATCCACGAGGTATCAAAACTGACTATCTTGTGGGTGCCGATTCCCTCTATTTTTGGTATCGTAATTTTTGGATCAAATTTTGTGCTTCATTACAGTATCCCCAGTTGGAAGCATACTTCAACAAAATCACTGCTTATCTATCTACTTGGTGTTTTTTTGGTCATCTTAGGAGTACTAATTAGTTACTATACGACAGAAAAAAGCATTATGTGGTAGTTTTTTTAATGAATATTATTAACATTCATCGAATTTTTTTTTAACTATAGCGTATGGAAAATGGATAAGAGTTGTATAACATAATTTAAATACTATATTTTACACAATATAATATTATATGTTTCTGAAAAACGAGGTGTAAAAAAAAATGGACCCCTTCTTACAATTCATTTTCGGTTTAGTCCTGGCCATCATCCTTCATGAATTAACCCACCTGCTTACGATGATATATTACAACATCCCGTTCAAGGCAATAGTGCTGACAAAATGGTCCGCAGTCGGATTTCTCGTTGATAACGAAAGCTACGTAGCAGATAACAAAAAATTATTTTTCTTGTATTTTTCACCACTCATCGGATGTCTTGTGTATTTCATCAACCCAAACGAACCATTCTTCCTGATGTTCCCCATCGTCAACATCTTTGGAGGAGTAGGAGATTTCTACAGCTTCTTTAAGCTTATCATCATCCCACCAGAGAAGAGAATCGAGCTAGCAAATATGAGTGATGAAAAGGTACTGAAAAAAATTATTTGGCGAAAAGACATTTCTATGAACAGCAGGTTTTTCAACGGAAAATAATTTTTTCTTTTTTATTTTTATTATTGAATCATTTTTAAGAATCATTGGTTGAAATCAACCACCATCTATTCATTTTTCATTCGCGTTATCAGATGTGACCAGGTTCTGGTGACTGTTCAAACATAATCTTACGTTTGAAAATCGAATCAGCGATATTGACCGTGTGCCCATCAGGTGTCAACCCGGGTTGTGGTTCTTTTCCTTCTTGTTTCAGTTTATATCGAACACACTGCGTATGATTCTCTTTAGATAAACAGTACTGATAGGTTGGTTTGGTGACGAACTCATAGATGGCTGGATCCTGGTTTAATAATTTGAAAAACTCAGGGATATCATCTGGAAACATATTCAGACATGTGTTGAAATATTGACAGCGAAAATCACTTTGAAGGATACGGTAGACCAGACATTTCGTATATGCCTCTGACTCGCAGGACGAGAAATCTTTGTATTGGATAATCGCTGGATATGTTCGAATACAGTCTCTGGTAAAATCGATATAATACGGACAACCCATGATCACGCACAACCTATGAAGAACATATCTCTTGGCTCAATAAAAACCTTGTGTCGTCGTATCAAAATAATCGTCATATTCACTGAAAGAATCATAATTTTCCCGCATATAAATTTTAAAGAAAAGTTTAAATGAATTGGTTCGTTAAGCTATTTTCAAGGAGCAATCTATGAAGAAAATATTTATAATACTTATCATGACACTGTTGGTTTTACCTATAAGCCTTGGTCAATGTTCTGATACTAATGGTTTGAATAGTAGGCAAAATAATACAATGAGCACATCAAGCATGGACATCCCTCTTGTGTTTCAACGCTTCAAGACAACCTCTATGGTTCCGATGCGCGATGGAATTAAACTTGCCACCGATGTGTACCGGCCGATTTTCCGGTCATCACCCCATGGTGCAATCCTCATCCGAACGACGTACAATAAAGATCCGATTTCAATTGTCGGAATCCTGGGGATCCTTCGTGGATGGCCAGTCGTCATCCAGGATGTGCGTGGACGGTACGCATCTGAAGGAATCGATACTGGTTTTAAAAACGATAGCACCGATGGCTCTGACACCCTAGCATGGATCGCGAATCAATCCTGGTCCAATGGAAAAATCGTTACCTACGGATTGTCCGCATTAGGTATCGTCCAATACTGTTTAGCAGGAACAAATCCACCAAATCTCAGCTGTCAATATGTTCAGGTTGCAACACCGAACCTCTACAAACATGCAGCCTTTCAGGGTGGTGAGTTCCGGAAGAACCTGGTGGAGGACTGGCTCAACGACCAAGAGAGCGACTATCTCATAGAGGAAATAAAAGACAATGAAAACTTTACGCTTGGATACTGGGGGAACGTGACCCTGGATGACAACTGGGAGGATGTCAACGTCCCTGCGATCCACATAGGGGGATGGTATGATATTTTCAGCCAAGGGACCATCGAAGGATACCTCGGGTATCAGCATTCTGCAGGATCAGGGGCACAGGGGAAATCAAAACTGATCATGGGCCCATGGACGCATACTGGTTTTCTCTCACGTACACAAGGAGAACTTACGTACCCGCGCAATTCACTGGATCGGTTTTCTTTACAGATGTTCCGGGATATGGTCCGACTGTATGTCCTAAATGATACTGATAAGTATTCTGGTTGGCCGACGGTTTCCTATTATGTCATGGGTGATGTCGATGATGCTAACGCACCGGGGAACGAATGGCGGTACGCGGACGACTGGCCAATCCCAGCAGATGATGTTTCTTGGTATTTCCAAAGCGATGGATTGTTAACAACCGAACCTGCGGGTATGGCAGATCCGTTGATGTATACCTATGATCCAATGAATCCAGCGCCGACGGTCGGGGGAAAGAACCTGTATTCACCCGCTGGTCCCTATGATCAGTCATCGGTGGAGAACAGATCTGACGTGCTTGTCTTCACCAGCGATGTATTAGAAAAACCCTTTGAAGCCACAGGACCGCTGAAAGCACGCTTGTTTGTTTCTTCGGATTGCCCAGATACTGATTTTACGGTAAAACTCACCGATGTGTATCCTGATGGTCGGTCCATGTTCATCACCGATGGGATATTACGGATGCGAAACCGAAACGGGCAGGACCATTGGGAGTTTATCGAACCTGGGAGCATCTACGAAGTCGAGGTTGATTTATGGAGCACATCATATATTTGGAACACGGGTCATCGGATCCGTGTGCAGGTCTCCTCATCCAACTACCCTCGTTTTCTGAACAACCCGAACACTGTCGATGGGATTGGGAAAAACACCACGTATACTATCGCGCAGAACACCCTTTACATCGACATGACACATCCGTCCTGTATCATCTTGCCTCAGCCAACCCAGGAGGTCCAAGAGAAGATGTTTGAACCACCAAAGTATTTGACAACAAGACCGTTTTCATTCTCGTTTTTGAGATATCACCGCTTCATTGTCTGATTGTTTATTTTAAAAAATGGTTACAATAAAACGGATTCCATGGATATATTTTTAAAGGAGATAACCGATATAAACCTGTAGACAGGGGATACTCATAAAAAGATATGGCTCAGCGCAGAAAAGCATGATTGTTTTCTTCATTTTCATTTTGTTAGTCGTACCGGTTGTTCAAGGGATTTCATCGAATACGGTTCAAAACATCGTGATGAAAGACAACAAGACCTCAGAGGCTGAGACTTCGGCGGGTTCATCTTATGATTCTGTCTATTCATTGACCCCTGATTGGGTCTCTAGTTCTTCGCATTATAGCACAGGTGGAGCGTTTGCTGATTTTAACAATGATGACTGGCTTGATTTTGTCGTCTCCGATGGTAATGACATGGGACAAGGACATGTGCGGCTTTACATGAACGACGGGGACGGTCATCTTCCGACTACAGCAAGCTGGGAGTCAGCGGACGTCGCCTACAACGGTCATCTCGATGTCGCTGACATTAATGGTGATGGATGGTGTGATGTTGCAGTTTCCTATCTGGGGACTGGTTCTTCGCTTGGGCCAATCGCTCGGGTGTACCTGAACAACAATGGGGTTCTTTCTTCTTCACCAAGCTGGACTGCTAACATCATTGGGAATGCGTTCGGAGTGGATTTCGGGGATATGAACAACGACGGCAGACCTGACCTTGCTATTGCGACCGGATGGTCCTATGATTCCTACCAGTATCATACCTATGTGTACTTGAACGTGGATGGCGCCTATGAATCATCACCTAGTTGGGAGTCTGAGGATGAGAATATCTATATGAACGTCCTTTGGGTCGATGCCGATGATGACGGCTGGCTTGATCTTGCAGGCATCGCAGATAGCACACAAACGCAAATCTACCGGAACATCAATGGAATCTTAGAGACCACCGCAAGCTGGTATTCCACCGACAGCGCCAATCAATTCGGCATCATGCTTACTGCTGGTGATGTCACCGGCGATGGAATCCGTGATCTGTTCGCAACAGACAACACACAACTCGGTGGAGATGGATACTTTAAACAATACACGGGTCTGTCCACGGGTTTTTTTGAAACGACACATTCCTGGGGCTATTATGGGGACTACGGGTCAGCAGTCGCCCTTGCTGACGTCAATGGCGATGACCTCCTTGACCTTGCGACCGGAGCCTGGTGGTTCAGCACGAATCTTTTCCTGAACCAAGGCACGGGTCTTCCCAGCTCACCATCCTGGTGTTCTTCGTATGAGACCGTGAATGAAAAAATCGTGTTTGGCAACATCGGACCGTCTTTTTGTGAGCAGGTCTTCAGCGAACAGTTCGCCACAACCGGGGATCGCAAGTTGTTTTACCTGCCTCACCGTCAGATACAAGGGATAAACAGTGTCATCTGTGATAGTGTTGTTCTGGAACACTCTGAGTATACGAGCAGCCGGGATGAGGGCTGGATCACGGTGAACATCGATCCTCAGGAGTCCCTTGAGATCACCTATCGGTATTCAGCATCACAGGACATGGCGGTGACCAACTGGGACCCAGATGTCGGGAATTACCTGTACTATAATAAAATGATAAATTACTCTCTGCCTGAGTTTGATCATACGACCTACAGAGGTGCTGATTTACAATGCGATGGATCGCTTTCTTGGGACGATATCTCCCCGGGAACCACCATCCAAGGGTCGTTTACCGTATCTAATGACGGTGATCCTGGTTCGCATCTCAACTGGGAAGTCCTCTCATATCCTGACTGGGGGACCTGGACGTTCACACCTGCCTTAGGTGCGAATCTTCCTTCCGGAGATTCTGTAACGGTACAGGTCAAAATCGCCGTACCAAACGAAGAAAACACACAAAACCAGGGGGCTGTCACCATCATCAACAGTGACAAAACCACTGATTCCGCCGTAATCCCAGTGACGTTACAAACACCCTATCCCTCTCTGCAGCATTCCAGACTGTTTAGATATCCCATCGTTTTAGAACGTCTTCGCAGCATTGCTTGTATTTTTCAAAGACCTCTTTCGTAAGGTCAATGCGTGATTCCTTGACGTCATATCCAGCGGTTAAAAAAACAATCCGAGTCGTCACGACATCAGCGTTGCTGCCATGATGATAGGTCGGGAATTTGAGTTTTCCAACACCTATGAACTGCCCCGTGCTATCTCGTATTACACTTTTTGGTTCTTCTGTGGTTGTTTGAAAGTCATTATAGCATTTTTCCAATGTCTTCTGTACTTCTTCAGGTATTTCTTTCATAAATCATCTTTTCCTGATTGCCTTTAAATTCGTAATTTTCTATCCTTTTTTAAATGTTGTTTTCTAAAAAAAAAAAAAAGACAGATGGGGAACCGAACGATTCAGACAGGTCTCTCCACGGGCCTCTATCGCATCGTTATGAGTAATAAAGATACCAACAACAGGGTTTTCATATGTTGTTAATATTGAATCGTGTAATCGGTTTCTCCTATGGCAGTGTCAAAGGCGATAACGGAAGCATCGGGGATCATTTGTTTCAGATGGGGGATTAATAAAATCCCGGCAGCAAGATAGCTCAGCACGTCACCTGCTTCAAGGTTGGCGATATACTGTTTTGGAACCATGATGGTCACAGTATGAGTAGTTGCATCAACCTGAGCTTGGGTTTCATATCGGTATTCCTTGTAATCCTCGCTATCATTAAAAAAACCGACATATGCTTGGGACTTTCTGTTGAAGAACGATTGACTGAACACAGCAAAGCCAGGTTTACCGCTACACTCCCATCCTACCACATAGGTGGTGTTGAAAAAACCAAAGCGGATGCTCCTTATTTTCATGGTGATGTAAAAATTCTGTGGTTCTGCGGGGTCTTCGTAGAACCAGCAGGAGAGGAGATCGACATTCTTAAAGACTGCATTTACAAAAGGACCATGATAAATAGTGTATAAGGAGACGTCCTTTTCCTCATCGGTGATCTAAGGGTCGTTTTCACTGCCAGCAAGCACCATTGGCGTAAGCATCGTACCAAAAAACAGCATAGAAAGTCCCATTCCAATTATTTTTTTCATTTCAATCCTCCTTTCATATGAAGTAATTATGAGAAGAATACATATAAATCTACGTAAGCGCATTTTGTACAAAATTATAGTTTTTTAGGGATTAGATGTCATAACGGAAAAAAAATTTTTTTCTTTTACTTCAATTGAGTAATAGTGATAAAAAAACGATAATCCCTATGATTAGCATCAGGCTCCCTACAAATAGCGCATTTTTCCGTATCTTTTTTTCTTCTTCTGTAAGCTCCGACCACGGTTTCTGTTGTATGCCCAATGCAATCTCAATAGCAATCCCAAGCGATGTACCAATGGGCATACCGATGATAAAGCCGACGACAAAATCACTCATTTTCTCTATCCGATATCAAAAATAGTTAAAAGAATATTTAATAGTTATGAGAGGAAAATTGTACAAAACATAATTTCTTGGGAGTATTATATTTACGTTTATAGCAAAAATTACTTCATCTGTGTTTTGTTCCGTTCTGTAAAGTCTGATGGACCTGTTGCGACTCCGATACGTTCAACAAGAGTAACTTTCGGCAACAGAATGCGGTTTTTCGACCTGTTGATTTTTCGGGACAGTTACATCTATCTCTATCTTTTTTTATTTTTATCACTCTAGTTCTTATTTTTATCTTTTACAAACATTTAAATGAAACAATTAGATTATTAAACAATAATTTGGGGGTCAAAAGAAAATGAAAAATAATTTGTGGACGAAAGGTATAGTCATAGGAATACTTGTGTTGTTTGTCGGAATAAATATCCTACCAATAGGATCAATAAAGGCAGAGAAAAATCAATCTTCCCAGTCGATACAAATCCAAATCACTGATGATGATTGGGGAAATCCCACCGATAACCAAGTGGATATTCCAGCGTATCTTCCCGATACCGGAATTACTCCCACTCTGGACATTCATTTTACTATCACGGGTACGAACACGACAGAAACCACAGCGTTTTACGGTGATGATCCCTGGGAAGATTGGAAAAATATCTCCATACAAGACGATATCCTTTATCCAATGAATGATTCTTCATTATATCACGTTGGAACAGAGGGAGATTGGATCTGCTCTCTCACACCCTCCATCTCCTACCCCACTAAGATCATCACTCTAGGCATCAACTGGCCAGGAAACGGCTCAGCAAACAATAGCATACAAATTATCAATGGCTCCTATGTAACACCCAGGGTAGATTCCTTCCCCTGGGGCCAAGATTACAATCTTACTATCACCGTTCGAGATCTAGATCAAGAAGCGCTAAAATATGCTGATTTGTACCTCATCTGGGAGGAAGATGATGTAGAATTTAATCACACACAGGGTGAAAATACCGTGGGTAACGGGAGAAACGGTGAATATACCTTCTGGATAACGAAAGAAGACCAAGGAGAAAACATTCAGAAGAACATCACCATTGCAGTCACCGATGCATCATCCCTACTATCAGGATATACAACAGTTTTGATGAACAAACCCACACCGTTACCAGAACTAGAAATAAATACCATGAAAGGTGGGTTTGGACTCAAAGTGCAGATGAAAAACAATGGAACGATTGATGCAACGAATGTTACTCTTAATATTACTTTTTCTGGTGCATGGATGATGTTACCACCACTAGAGCATTATCAAACAATCTTTAACCTCGGCTCAGGCGCAACAAAAGATGTTACTGTACTTATCTTTGGTCTTGGTACAACAACCATAACAATCGATGCCACCTGTTCAGAAGGAGCATCTATAGAAAAAACAGCGACAGGTACTGTCTTTCTGTTTTTCCTCTTTGGAATAAAATAGTATATTACACTCCTCTTCTTTTTTTTTCCCGATAATCCAATTAATAGTTGAAAAAACACCATCTGAAATTGTCTGAAATAATTCAGTGGGCCTGTTGCGGCTCGGATACTTTCAACAGGAGCAATTTCCGTCAACAGAACATGGTTTTTCGACCTGTCGGTTTTTCGGACGGTTAACTCTATCTCTTTCTTTCCTTTTTCCAATTTCTGATGTCATCTGATTGTTTGTGAAAAAGATTTTTTCATGTTTTACGATAGGCTCATTACACTTTTTTTAAGGTGTGAAATCATCGTTACACACTAAAGGTTCCTGTAGACATAAAACTAAAGTAGAATCATTTTGAATTCATTTTTTAATCATTCTTTTATATCAGAATGAAATCAATTAGATACGATGAAATCGTTTATATTACACAGATAACCAGGGGAGAAAAAATATGCCACAAACGATTAAAGCAGAGGAGCTATTGATACAGCAATACAAATGGATTGATGAACAGGACTCTTTAGGCAAAGCATTATCATGTTTTGATGAAAGCTGCGATGTATTATTAGTAAAAAACAAAAATCAACAATATTCAGGGATTCTTACAGAAAGGATGATCCTCCGATCAGGTCTCGATAGAGCAAAGACCAAAGTAAAAACAATGAAACGGTTCGCACCAAAAATTGAGCCAAAAACACCAGTTCCAACTATCGCAGGGTTAATGATAGAAAATGATGTTCTTCATATCCCTGTTTTTCATGATGAACAGATTGTAGGAATCATTGATGATATACGCTTATTAACAGCGGTAGCAGCGAAAGATTTTGGAAAACAACCTGCAACCAATTTCATGAGCACTGATGTTTGTACAATAGAACCCCGTGAGAAGATCTCTGTAGCGTTACACAAATTCCGTGATTATCATATCGGAAGATTGCCAGTTGTGAATAATGGATCATTAATTGGGATGATCACTTTACATGATGTGGTAACACGGATGATTCTTCCGAAGCAGCGTGCGCAACCTGAAGATATATTGCACGAAAAGACGCCTGTCTGGGATTTACCTGTTGAAGGTATCATGTCCACTCCAGTGATAACTTCTTCGGTGAATGTATCGATACAGGAAGTTATCAGTGAAATGATTCAGTTTCGTATCAGTGGAATCCCTATCCTGAGTCATTCAGATTCTTTAGAGGGGATTATGACAAAAAAGGATATTCTTAGTCCGCTTTCTTTTACAGGTGAGGTACTTCGATATCCCATGATTCAATTTAGTTCGAAATTACATGGAGAATATCAGGATGAACTCCGAATTTTAGTCGAACAGTTTGCTGAGCGACAGAAGGAACGATTATCTCATGCAACGTTTGTTATTTTTTTACGGGAGTATAAACCAGAGAAAAAAAAGCTTCGTTTAATCTCTGTGCGCGTCCGACTGTTTTGTGATTTCGGTCGTTTTGCGATATCTGCTGAGGGATGGGGACCACATAATGCAATGAAACAAGCATTACAACTCTTAGAACAACAGATTCATCGGAAAATCTCCGAAAAACGATCTATCGCAAGAACATACAAACAGGAGTCTTGGACGTATCACGATATTGAAGATTTAACGTAAAATCCAAAAGTAAAGATCGGAGGTATTGAGGATATGAATGTGGTTCATGTGGATGGAAAAAACAAGGGAGATATCATTCTGTATGCGATTAGTACATGTGGTTGGTGTAAAAAGACAAAGAAATTATTAAACAAATTAGGTGTGAAATATAGTTACATCGATGTGGACCTTCTGGATAAAGTAGAGAAAGAAAAAATTGAGGAAGAGGTGAAACGGTGGAATCCAAAATGTAACTATCCTACAATGGTCATTAATGATAGAAAATGTATTGTAGGTTTTAAAGAAGATGAGATAAGGGAGGTTTTACAGCTATGAATGCTGAACATACTGTGTCTCCAAAGGAAATCGATCGATTGTATGAACGTTTACATCGAGAAGCAGAAGAGGGTGGATATCATCTGAATCCAGATATTGATTTTACGAAAGATCTAATAAAAGGATTACTTGTCAATGAAAAACGATACGGATATTGGTCATGTCCCTGTCGGCTTGCAACTGGCGAAAAATTCGAAGATCTTGATATCATCTGCCCCTGTGATTATCGCGATGCTGATGTGCTTGAGTTTGATGCATGTTATTGTGCGTTGTATGTATCAACGCTAACGTTGAAAAAGGAAAAACCGATTCAATCAATTCCTGAGCGGCGCCCATCGAACCGCGAGGAACGAGCACAAATCAAAGAAAAAATAAAAAAATTTTCTAGTCCTCCAGGTAATCTTTCGAAACCGGTATGGCGCTGTAAAGTCTGTGGATATTTGTGTGCTCGGGATGATCCTCCAGAGATTTGTCCGGTGTGTAAAGCGAAAAAGGATCGATTTGAACGATTTATGTAAGAGGGATTACCTATGGTTGAGAAGGAAGAAAAAGGGAAGATTACGTCAAGAATAATTCCGGATTTTTCATTAATTTCATCAGATGGACGATTGATCAGCCCAAGTATGTATCGAAATAAACAAAATCTTGTTCTTGTGTTTGTCCACTTCTATCAATGCTCCTCCTGTTATCCGATATTATACGATTTGAAAAAATTGTATACAATTATTCATGAATTAAATACAGAGGTGTTACTCATTGTCAGTGGTGATGAAAAAACAGTAAAGGATCTCCAACACCTGTGGATGCTGCCGTTTCCTCTTCTTTCCGATCTTGATAATCAAGTTACCAAACAATATCTTGGAGTAAATATTGAGCACAGACCCGCAGTGTTAATAATAGATCGATATGGTCATGTTTGTAAATTTTTTATCGGGATGAATAATATGGAACTCAAACTTCAAAATATCTTGAAGTGGCTTGAATTTATTGAGGGACGTTGTCCTGAATGTGACGTGATGGATCAACCAGTAGGTGATGAAATTCTAGATAATCTTCCTTTTTCATAAATCTGAGGGAAAAATAGTATGATATATAGGCAAAAAAAGGAAAAGAAAGCTATTTATAAAGTGTTGCTTTCTTTTTTCATTAGAATCATATAATGGGGGAGTTCAATGAATAAAAGGAAAAAGCCTCAGAAAGCAAAATCAACGAAATACTCTGATAACAGGGCACATAATAAAAATGATTTGAGTTCTAAAGATATAAGAAAAATTGGAATACCACTAATTTGCAATGCTCCATGGGGAACTCATTTTTGTCAGTTTTATAAAACTAAGGAGGATTTGATTGATATTTTAGTCCCGTATTTTAAAACAGGACTTGAAAATAATGAGTTTTGCATGTGGATTACTTCTGATCCTCTCCGGGTAGACGAAGCAAAGAAAGCACTTTCTAAAAAAGTTAAAAATCTTCAGAAATACATCCAAAAGGGTCAGATCGAGATTCTTGATTCATCTGAATGGTATACGAAATCAGGGAGGTTTGATTCAGATGAAGTATTATCTTGTTGGGTGAAAAAGGAGGCGTGGGCACGAGAAAAAGGATTTGATGGATTACGACTAACCGGGAATACGTTTTGGCTGGAGAAAAAAGATTGGGAGGATTTCACAAAATATGAAGAAATAATCAACCGTGTCATCAGTAAGTATCACATGATCGCAATTTGTTCATATTCTCTTGATAAATGTAATGCATCTGAGATTATCGATGTGGTCAGCAACCATCAATTTGCTTTGATTAAAAAGGGAAGGAAATGGCATCGGATTGAAAGCCCTAAAATGAAGAAAGTTGAAGAAGAGCTACAGGAAAGCAAAGAAAAATACCGTATCTTATTTAATAGCATGACTGAAGGCTTCGTGTTTGGCAAAACAATCTACGATGATAACGGTGAACCCATCGACCACATATTTCTTGAAGCAAACGATGCTTTCTATAGGCAGACAGGAATAAAAAAAGAAGTAATTCTCAACAAACGTGTCACAGAGGCTATTCCGGGAATTCGAGAGGATCCTGCAGACTGGATAAGAATTTATGGAAAAGTGGCAAAAACAGGTAAGTCTGTTAGGTTTGAAAATTATGCGAAATACGAGAAGAAATGGTATTCTCTCTATGTGTACAGTCCGAAGCAAGATTATTTTGCTGTCATATTCACAGACATTACCGAACGAAAGAAAACAGAGGTACAATTACGACGAACAGAGGTAGAAATCAGGACGGTATTTGATAACACTCCCGCTTGTTTGGTTCTTTTTGATGCTACTCCCCCATACAAGGTTCTGGTGCACAACAAATGCTATCAAGAGTTATTTGCCGAACCTTTCAGGAGTAAAGGGATGTTCGGATTAAATGTTTATGAGTACGCACCAGATGTCGAATCATCTGGAGTTATTGCAGTATTTGATGAAGTTGTTAGGACCAAAAAACCAAAAAGTTTTCTAGATTTTCCGTATAAGAGTAATCCTCCGAATGAGACTTGGTTTAACTGGTATATCTCCCCGATTATTATTGATGGAAAGGTCGTTTCACTCGTAAGCATGAGTCTCGATGTTACAGAACGACATAATGCTGAAGCTGAGTTGGAAAATACACAAAAACTATTGACCGAAGGGCAGAAGATCGCACATCTTGGTATTTTTGAATATGACGCGGTAACAAAAAAAACAGTTTGGTCTGAAGAAGAATGTCGCATTTACGGGTTAGCTCCTGGCGAACCATCCCCACCATATGACGAGATGCTAGCAAAGTTCATTCATCCAGATGATGCAACGTTACTCCATGAAACATTTTCAAAAGCTCTTCGGAATGGTGCGATTTATAAACTGGAGCACCGAATTGTACGTCCTGATGGTAATATACGATTCGTTTATGACCGAGCACATCCCTACTTCGATGATACTGGTAAACTTATAAAGTATGTCGGCGCAACTCTTGATATCACTGATAGGAAGAATGCTGAGGAATTATTACGTATGAAGGAAGAACGTCTTAGACTCGCTCAAATTTCGTCAGGCGCTGGTCTATGGGATTGGGATATGAACACAGGGAAGCTAGAATGGTCTGATGAATTATTCTTTCTTTTTGGTCTAGACTCTGAAAAAACTGAAGCGAATTTTGATGTGTGGAGAAGTATTCTTCACTCTGATGATAAACAAATGGTGGAAGAAAAAATACAGAATGCTATCGACACACATACGTCTCTTACAAATGAATATCGAATCATACTCCCGACGGGGGATGTACGGTGGATCAATGCACTAGGTAATACTACGTATGATTTATGTGATAAGCCAGTGCGCATGACTGGTATTTGCCTCGATATCACCGAACGCAAGAAAGCGGAAGAGGCACTTATACAAGCAAAAAATGAATGGGAACGAACATTTAATAGCGTACCTGATCTTATTGCGATTTTGGATACAAAACATAGAATTATTCGTGCGAATAAAGCAATGGCACAACGATTAGGATTACCCATAAACCAATGTGTAAATCTTAATTGTCATTTATGTGTTCATGGAAAAAATAAACCCCCAAAGTTATGCCCACACACGATGACTCTTAAGGACGGTGAAGAACATATTGCCGAGTTGTATGAAGAAAAACTTGGTGGATATTTTCTGGTCTCAACGACACCACTTTTTGATTCTCATGGGACATTGCAAGGATCTGTCCATGTCGCTCGTGATATTACTGATCGTAAGCATTTTGAAGAAGCATTACAGAAAAGCGAAAACAGATTGAATCGAGCACAGGAGATTGCTCATCTTGGAAGTTGGGAAAATGATCTCGCCCATAATCATCTTATCTGGTCAGATGAAACCTATCGAATATTTGGGTTACTACCGCAAGAGTTGGATGTAACATATGAAACTTTTCTCGAATTTGTACATCCGGATGATCGGGCAGCTGTAGACGCAGCATACTCTGATTCCCTATGTGAAGGACGAGACACCTATGAAATCGAACATCGGATTTTGAGAAAAAACGGTAAAATCCGTTTTGTCCACGAAAAATGCAATCATATCCGTGATAAATCAGGTCAGATTATTCGATCATTAGGAATGATTCACGATATCACTGAGAAGAAACAGTTGAATGAAAAAATTCGGCATCTTGCATCATTCCCTCAGCTTAATCCATCTCCAGTTTTGGAAGTAAATCAGTCCGGAGAAATTATCTATCAAAATCCTACAACTCAAATGTTGTTCCCAGATCTTGCTGATCGCTCCAGCAATCATCCATTCTTATTCGATTGGAAGCAGGTGGTTAAAGATCTTAAAAAGAATAATTGGTCAAAGACAATCATCCGTGAAATTGCTATAGATCAATGCAATTACCAACAAATAATATCACCCTATGAAGAAAATAAAATACGAATATATGCTGTTGATATCACCAAACGTAAGCAGATGGAGGAATCACTACGTAAAAGCGAAGAAAAATACAGAAACATCGTTGAAAACACCACTAATCTTATTATGGTCACCCAACCGGATGGGATTATTTCATATTTGAGTCCTTCGTGTTCCCAGGTGATTGGTTATAATCCTGAAGAATTGGTGGGTACAAATCCTATCATATTTCATCCCGATGATATTAAAAAAATACAGCAACTATTATCTCAAGCGTTGAATGGAGAAAAAGGTTCTGGATTAGAATACCGTATTCTTACAAAACAGGGGAATATCAAATGGGTTTCCCATGCATGGTCACCCATTTTTTTCAATACGAAACTTCAATCCATTGTCAGCGTTGTTGAAGATATCACCCAGCGTAAAGAAATAGAAACCAACATAAAAGTACTCAACCAAAATCTGTTGCATAAAGCAAATGAACTTGCTGCTGCGAACAAGGAACTGGAATCTTTTAGTTATTCAGTGTCTCATGACCTACGCGCACCACTACGCAGTATCAATGGATTTAGTCAGGCTCTTTTAGAAGACTACGTAGATAAACTAGACAAACAAGGGAAAGAATACCTCCATCGTGTTCAGAATGCCACGAAACGAATGGAACAACTGATCGATGATATGCTTCGATTGTCTCGATTGACGAGAACTGAAATGACCATAGAGACCGTTGATTTGGGAAAAATAGCAAATACTGTTATTAATGAATTGAAAAAAAATGAACCTTCACGGAAGTATAATTTCAAAACACAGAAGAATATTTTAGCAGATGGAGATGCTAACCTCTTAAATATTCTCATTGAAAATCTCCTGGGAAACGCATGGAAATTTGCCAAGAAGCGTACACAAACTGAAATTGAATTTGGAAAAAAACAACAAGATAAAGAAACAGTGTTTTTCATTCGTGATAACGGAGCGGGATTTAACATGAAATATGCTGATAAGTTATTTATCCCTTTCCAACGCCTCCATGATGATGCAGAGTATCCTGGAACTGGTATTGGTCTAGGTATCGTGGCTCGTATCGTAAATCGACATGGAGGACGGATTTGGGCAGAATCAGATGAAAATAAAGGAACAACATTCTTTTTTACATTAGGAGGAAAAAACAATGAGTAAACACTTACGTGTGTTGTTAGTAGAAGATTCAGAAGATGACGCAGCATTATTGCTACGAGAATTGAAAAAAGCTGGAATACAACCGACTGTTGAACGGGTTGAAACCGCTGAGTCGATGCGAAAAGCATTACAAAAAAAAGAATGGGATGTGATCATCTCTGATTATGTCCTCCCAACATTCAGTGGTCTTGATGCGATTGAATTACTAAAAAAAACACAGAAAGACCTACCTTTCATTATCGTCTCAGGAAAAATTGGAGAAGATACTGCAGTAGAAACAATGAAAGCAGGTGCTCATGATTATATCATGAAAGGAAACCTTGCTCGTCTCATTCCTGCTATTGATAGAGAAATCGAAGAGGCAAAGGTTCGGCAGAAGCGCAGAGAGGCTGAAGAAAAATTAATCCAAACGTGCAATGAACTGGGAGATACAACCGTCGAATTAGAAAAAACAAATAAAAAATTACGTGATGAAATCGAAGAACGACAAAAAGCAGAAAAACATACAATGGAGATGAAAGAGCACCTTCAAAATGTTATTGACAGTGCATCAGAAATCATTGTTGCAATCGATGCAAATAAAAGGATAACTACATGGAATAAGGCTGCGGAAGTGGTGACCGGCTATAAACAGAAGGATATGTTAAACTGGAGTATTACAAAATTAACGCTCTTTGAAAATCAGCAGAAGGTTCTCGATTTCATAAAAAATCTTTCAAAACAGACCCATCCAAACTATGAGGATTTTGTGATTATCACAAAAAACTCAGTTAAAAAGATACTTCGTATAAGTGGATCTCCAATCAAAGGAAAACCAGAGTCCGGAATCCTCTTTATAGGCAGAGATATCACCCGTGAAATGGAAATTCATGGGAAACTCCTTGTGGGAAACTGTTATCTCATGCCTGAGAAAAGCAATACTGCGGCCCTTGATTTGCTGGTGGATTTGGCTACCTCAGGATATTCCGGCTACCTGATTACTCGGATGAACCCCCACACAATGAAAAGTATGGTTTCAACAGCTAACATCCATATCTCCCTCTTAGGTCAAGATCGCGGGAAGGAATACAAAACAATTACAGATCTGAAACAACTCCTTCAAACGATAAAAGATATTGGGAAAGAAAAAAAGGAATCAGTAATTCTATTAGAGAGGCTTGACTATCTGATTAGTAAATTTTCTTTTGAAAAAGTGATGGAGGTTCTCTACGAAATAAATGATGACATTGCACGTAATAAATGCCTTTTATTATTACGAATTGATCCAGGGACTATTGAGAAAACGCAAATGGCACTCATTGAAAATGAAGTTCAACTTCTCCCCAGTCAAAAAATCGAAGGTTTAATCATTGAAGACGAGATTCATGATATTCTACGATTTGTCTATGAACAAAACCAGAACAATGCGGTTGTTCCTATCAAGAAGATCATGGGAAGATTTTCTTTAGCATATTCTACAGTAGCAAAACGTTTACAGGTGTTGGAAATGAAAGGATTGATTTTTACAAAAAAACCAGGAAAATCCCGTACCGTAACAATTACAGATAAAGGAAAGACATTTCTCCATAAACGTCAAGCGACATAACAAAAGACTTTTAATCAATTTACACCTGTTTTTCATTTATCTTTAAAATATCATTTTATACGATTATCTTTTTTTTAACATAAAAAAAGGTGATTCATATGAATACTCCTATAGATGAATTTGGAATAAATGCAGGAAAGATATGGGAGACCTTGACTCACAATGGTTCATCAATGACTCAAACAAAACTGTAAAAAATTACAAAACTTCCAGACGAAGCGTTCTTTAGCGCCATCGGATGGCTTGCTCAAGAAAATAAGATCAACAAAACAGGAATCGTCTATCGTCTTGGCGAAACGAATCTTACAAAAAAAAATAGGATCTAATGCTGGAAAAAATTGGTACGTACTTTCAACACAAAAAGAAGCTGATTTATCGTCAATTGCAAAACGAATTATTACTGATGTGCAGGATGTTCATTCAGGGCTTGGTTGGCTTGCTCGTGAAAATAAAATAAATACAATACAGGGGAAGAATAACCAAATAATCATACGATTAAAGTAAATGAACAATCCTAATTACTCTTTGATGTAGATATATTGTCTTTCCACCGGGTAATTAATCAAGTCTTCAGTTGAAATACCATTCACAGGATCATATCCCTCATTGGATACTTTCCGCAGGAGGTCATTTCTATATCAAAGAGGGAGATTGATTTCACTCAGAGATGAATTGTCGGGAGACTTCGACGTGAGAATCGCGATGATTGGTTGGGAATATCCACCGTTTAAGGCTGGTGGTCTTGGGACGCATTGTCTGGGACTTACGGAGAGTCTTGCGGAGGATGGAATAACGATTGATTTTTATATGCCGAAAACCTCGAAAATGGTTAAGAGTGTTCATCAAAAAATTCGTATAAGAGCTGTGGGGGAAATAAAAATCTATCCTTATGATCGACCAGAAAATTCACATTTACAGAGTGATTTTTTCGATTCGGTCAATCGATATAATGAGTTACTCGTCCAGAAAGTAAATGGGAACTATGATCTAATCCACGGTCATGATTGGTTAACCATGAAGGCAGGGAGCCAACTCAAGAAAAAACTTGGAATCCCGCTTATCTTTACGATTCATTCCACCGAATATGACCGGTCTGGTTGGCTTCATCCGAATAAATGGTTTATCGATATTGAGCGCGAAGGCATGAAAGCAGCAGACCGGTTGATTGCAGTAAGTGAACTAACTAAAAAGGTTGTAATTCAAAAATACGGCATTCCTCCAGAAAAAATTCAGGTGATTTATAATGCTGTGAATCCGTTGGGGATTGGTAAGAAACAAAAAATAGTCTTATTTTTAGGGAGACTAACTATACAAAAAGGACCAGAATTTTTCCTTGCAACAGCAAAACGAGTATTGGAATTGGAACAGAATGTGAAATTTGTTGTCGCTGGTTGTGGTGAAATGCTTCCCCGTTTAATCGATAAGGCAGTCGATCTTGGAATCTCACATAAGGTTTTTTTCACAGGAAAACTAACTGAACAAGAGGTAAAACACATTTATCAAATCGCAAGTGTCTATGTCATGCTTTCAATTAGTGAGCCATTTGGGATAACAGCCCTTGAAGCGATTTCAGCAGGTACTCCAACGATTGTTTCAAAGGCATCAGGTGTGTCGGAGGCATTCCAGAATTGTTTCAAAGTTGATTACTGGGATGTTGATGAAACCGCAAATAAGATTATTGCTTTACTTCGATATCTCCCGTTACGACAAACCTTGGTAGAAAACGGTACACAGGAAATTCAACTCTTCACCTGGTCGAGAGTAGCAACACAAACAGAGAACCTGTATAAAAGTGTCCTTTGATTGGTTTTTCCAATTTTTTTTATGCATTCTATGATTATTTTTTAATTGTTTTTTCGCAATCTTTTTATATACTCACACCATCATAAATGTACATATACAAGGAAGACACTTAGGTATGATTAAAAAAAAGATTTTACTTGTTGAAGATAATCGAGATGATATCTTACTTATTGAACGAGTTTTTAACAAATCGAAACTGTCGGATAAATTCGATTTAGTTGTAGCACAAGACGGAAATCAAGCGGTATCTTATCTGAAAGACCTCAAACAGAAAGAGATTCTCCCCATGATTCTCCTTCTTGATCTGAAGTTGCCTCGTGTCGATGGGTTTGAAGTTCTCCACCGTATTCGAAAAAATGAAAAAACACAATTAATCCCAGTTATAGTCTTTACCACTTCAAAGGAGGAAAAGGACATCACCAAAGCATATTTACTTGGTGCAAATAGCTATGTCAGAAAACCGATTGATTCAGAAAAATTCATATCGGTGCTCCAACAGATTATCTCCTATTGGGGCGACATTAATGAAATCTCAATGAAGCAATAATATGTTTTTCGTTCTTTTTTTAAGGAACCGTATTGAATTAAACTTTATTTGTTTTTCATCTGTTATTCGATTATTTTTTTATAGACTTTAGATCTTTTTTTGTTGCGTAACGTATTGGAGGTTGTAGAGTGAATCAAAGAAAAAAATTCGTTTCTCTTTTTTTCCCCTCTCCTAAAAATTTTTTTTGATACACTACAACACCTCCTCTTTTGCCGCACAACGGAATTGCAATATAAGAAGCAGACGAATACCATAAATAATCAAAATTTCTTTCAGAGAACAAATACCTGACTTCATCCAATAGACAACTTATTTTTATTGATGTTTTTGTGAGAGGAGAACGGTCATCATATAAAAAAATAGAACTTAACTCATTTTAATGTATTTTTTATTTGTTTTTTAATCAATTTTTTATAATCTTATGTATTTCTTATCAATGTTGGAACACAAGAGGGTTGTAGAGTATGAAAAAAGTATACATCTTCTCCTCACGCCTCCCCCCTCAAATTTAATATAAATAAATATCTCTACAACACCTCCGTTTTTTCTATTTTATTAAGTAATAATTCATATCATCGTAATCATCTTAGAGTTATTTTTCATATATTTTTAAGTCATAGTTATTAAACGAGTATCTATCTTTATTACAGTGATTAGATGAATGAATACGAATGTTTGTCATGCCAGAGAACGGCGACGATCGATGATACCAACGATACACCAATGTGTTGTGGTAAACCAATGGTAAAAAAGATACAGCGAGAAATTTGTCTTCAACCCTCTCATGCTGAGCATGCCAGACCTATGGAAGAGGAGACCGCGTGTGATGAATTTCGAGCCGGTCAATAAAATAGCAATCCTAACCAGGGATTGTGCAGGGATAAACGCAACTATCAGATCTGTGGTTCGAACTGCAGATAGACAAAACATTGAAGTGATGGGCATCCTAAATGGTTACGATGGCTTAATAGACAATACACTAATTCATCTCGATAGACGTTCAGTATCAGGAATTATTAATAATGGAGGAACAATCCTTAAAACCAGTCGCTCTAAAAGGTTTTTTCTCAAATCAAATCAAGCAAAAGCGGTCCATACTCTTAAAACAAACAATATCAATGGGCTCATTGTCATTGGTGGAGATGGATCTCTCCAAGGAGCTCATATTCTTGCTACGATCTATCATATTCCGATTATTAGTATTCCAGCCACCATAGATAATGACATTAATGGTGTCGATTTAGCAATTGGAGCGAATACCGCGGTCAATGTCGCCTTAGATGCTCTAGATAAAATAAGAGATACGGCAACGAGTCTTGAGAGAATTTTTGTCGTTGAAGTGATGGGGCGCAATTGTGGGTATCTTGCTCTCCAAGTTGCTTTAGCAGATGGATGTGAAGAAGTACTGCTTCCAGAAAAGAATTATGATATCGATGCAATGTGTGATGAAATAAAAAAAGGCAATTCAAAAGGGAAAAAAAGCTGGATAATTATTGTAGCAGAAGGAAAAGCGAAGGGTGAGGATATCGCACGTATAATCACAGAAAAAACATGTTTGGAGACTCGTGTCACAGTTCTTGGGCATATACAACGGGGAGGGCATCCTACCGCTCTTGATCGGATTATGGCATCACGTCTTGGCTACTTTGCGGTTAGGGAATTAAAAAACGGGGTAACTGATCGTTGTGTCTGTTTAAAAAATGATGAGTTAATCACGATTCCCTTAGAAACAGCGATTCAGCCAAAAAAAATAAATGTAGATTTATCATATAAATTAATAAAATTTCTCTCGTGAGATGGAAAAAATCCAATAAAAAATAAGTGAAGGAAATCCCGATGGATGTAGAAATCGATTTATAAATGCTGTATAAAAAATCCTAAGAATGATATTAATTTTTCACTGATATTACAATTATTTTTAAACTATTTTTTAGTCATTGTTTTATAAGACGAATCTATAGATTCATTGGAGGTAAAAAAAATCGATGGCGTTAAGAAAAGAGAAAGAAAAGCTAGCAATAGCCCCCAAAGAAAAAACGAAAATTATTGAACGAAAACCATACGATCTTTGGATGGACATGGATAGGCTGTTTGAACGTTTCCGTTCAAATTTTGATGAACTCTTCTGGGGACCAGGACCGAGTCTCATGACATCCTCAGATGTTCGTATTCCAGCAATGGATGTCGTTGATCTTGGAGATAAATTTGAGCTGCGAATCGAGATGCCCGGAGTCAAAAAAGAGGACATTAATATCGAAGTAACTCCCACATCAGTAGAGATATGTGCAGAGCATGAAGAGACCAATAAGGAAAAAGGGAAAAACTGGTTACGACAAGAGCGGTGTAGTACGGATTTCTATCGATATTTAGATCTCCCGGAGGATATCAAAACAGGAAATGTCGAAGCAGAATTAATAGATGGTATCTTAATACTCCAATTACAAAAAGTCGAGCCAAAACCAAAAATAGAAAGTAAACAAGTGAAAATCAAATAAATTTTCTTTTCTTTTTCTTTCGCAGCACCGTAGTTAGAAAGAAGAATGATCTCTCAACGAGGAATTTAAGAAAGGAGTGGAAATTGATGACAAAAGAAAAAATTATTAGATTATTAAACCAAGCTTTGGAATTAGAGCATGCTGCCTTTGTTCAATACCTTAGTCATGCGGAGATTGTCGATGGGATAAATGCAGAGCCTATCATTGCTCGTCTGAAAGAAATCGCAACCGATGAAAAAGATCATCAAGAGAAATTCAGAACATTAATAGGAGCTCTTGGAGGAGTACCTAGCACGAATTTTTTCCAAAGACATTCTGCAACAACCATTAAACAAATCCTTGAAGTCAATCTCAAGGACGAAAAAACAGCAGTTGATACCTACAGGAATATTCTTGATGAATTGAAAAAAGAAAAAGGACAAGGTTATTATGATCATCTCCTTGAACATGACATCAGACATATCCTAACGGAGGAACAGGAACATATCACTGAACTGGAGCTCCTCCTCGGCATTCAAGGAGAAAGTTATTAGTTTTCAAGACGGACGGATCAGACTCCCACAATCACTCATCTACGTAGAAGATTCCTTTAACTTAGAAGAATCACCATCAAATCATAGGTAAATATATCCTATGTTATAAAAAAGGGAGCTGAATGACCTTCCTTGAACCGTGAAATCGTCCAGTGAAACGATATTGTCAACGTGGTGTTGTGAGTTATCCAACAGCGAAATGGAGTTCAAAGAGTCACCTTTAAACTCTTTTCGGGATGTAGCTTATCATTTGAAAACAGTATTTTATTTAGAAGAGGCTGTTTTTTTACGTAGAATACAACAAAAAGAACGATTTCTAGCAAACATCCTAAAAATCATACACCGCATCTATAAAAAAAAGAAGACATCATACAGTAAGATAATCATCTTAACATTAACTTTTTTTCATACATTTTTAATGTATTCTTTGGTCATGTTTTAATAGGATTTTCTCTCTATTTAGTTAGATACATATGAGTGAGATCCAATATGATTCTGAGTATTTAAAAAAAATTGTTAAATGGCTAGATGAAAAACATCTCAGATTGGAAGAACAACTATCAGAATGCAGGAAAAAGAATTCAAAAAGATAACATTAACCATAATAACAACTCATTAAAAAACAAAAACAAGGGACACGATGAAAGAAATTGATATCATAACCAATGATAAAGTTGATTTATCCGATTCACTGTTAATTGTTGCTTTTCCAACTGTTGGTTTAGTGAGTATCATTAGTGCACGGTTCATGGTTGATACTCTAAAACTTGAAGAAATCGGATCGATTGATTCTGCATATCTTATCCCTGCGACGGTTATCCATGACGGAATACCTTTGCCACCTGTGAGAATTTACGCAGGAAGAAAAACATGTGGTCCGAACAGATCGTGCAGTCAACTTGTAATTATTTTATCTGAATTCATGCCCCCCGGGGAAATAATGATTCCCCTCGCAGACTCTATTATTGCCTGGGCGCAGCAAAAAAAATGCAAATATATCGTTACATTAGAAGGAACAAACGCTGACGTTGAGAAAGCCGCAGCAAATCCAAGTATATATGGACTGGGGACTACAAAAGCCACTAGAGACCTGTTAAATCAATTTCATATTGAAGAAAGCAAAGAAGGTTTACTTACTGGTATCTCTGGAGTTCTTTTATATAAAGCAGTTCAAAAGAAGATTGATATGCTATGTTTCCTCTCGGACGTTCATGTCTCATATCCAGACTCTCGTAGTGCGGGGAGATTGCTAGAAAAAATAAACTTTCTTATCCCCGATATTAAGATAATTCCAGAACCATGGTATGTCGAAGCCGAATCAATTGAACATACGATTCAAACGTTTATGCAGCAAGCAAAAACAACAGCAGAGCATATGCAACGGAAAGGGATAGATGCGATTCCTAGGATGCATGGGAAATCGAAAATGAAGTTAGGGGTTGGAAGTAATGGATAAAAAAGAGACATATCCATTCGATATTCAGCAGAGTACCCGGGTATTTGTACGTCTTTTTCTTGTAATAAGTGCAACTATTTTCTTAATGAATTTGCTTTTTTAATAAAAGAAATCAGTTTCATTTTTCAGAAGATTCTTTTTCAAGACTCTCAACCAGATGATGATAATGCTCATGTATTACCGTTTTATCAAAGTTATAAAATTTCTGAAGGATCGCATCACTTTCTTTTACGGTAAAATAATTCATGACAGGAAAGAAAAATTCTATATCTTCGATAGTGATGAGTTGAGGATATAACGTGACAAGTTTCTGAAGCTTTTCTTGAATCGCGGTTATATTCGCATGATATCCTTGAACATATTGGTTGTTCATTTTCTCGAGAGCATGAACGGTTTCCCGTGCGATTTTATGATCGTTTAGCAATCGGTTTAGCATTTTTATATGATCTTCGGTAAGATTTTTTTCCCCAAGTGCTTTAAACAGAATTTCTTCTTCTTTTCCATGGTGAGTCATATCAGCATAGGTTTTAAAAAAACCAATGGAAATCCGTATGAATTCCGTATCAATTTTTAATAATTTTTTACTCCGTTGTAGCTCTTTTTTAACGAGTAATACAATCCGCTCAATCAATCGATGTTCTCTCATTAGCAATCCAATTGGTAGCATGACAATCAGAAACCTATTTAGTTTTTTTAATAAAATTTATTTTTATTTAATAGAGATATATTTTTTCTTCAATGGTATTTTTTTCGCTACATTTATTTGAAGGATACCATCACTTAGAATTGCTTCTGCATTATCAGGATTGATATCCTCAGGAAATCGAAGATATCTGCAAAGAGTGGAATATCCTCGTTCTCTCTTAATATATCCAAAAGTATCTTTTTGTATTGTTGTATCGATCACACCGCAGATACTAATCAGAGTTGGTGTCAATGTAATCTCGATATCTTTTTTGTTTACTCCGGGTAACTCTGTAATGATTTGATATTCTTTCCCCGAATCAATCATGTCGACGGGTATTAATTTAGTTTGGTTTTCGGAATGTAATTCTGATACTTGATTCATGATCAAGTGGTTCCAAAACGGTTTTGTCCATGGATCTTTACGGTACATTCTGTTGAAGTTGTCCATGAGTTCTAAAGGATCTTCTACAATCGGTACTATCGCTCTCCGCGGAAAAGATCCTTTTCTTTTCCTCAACTGAACATTAATTATTTTCCCTTTCTTTTTTACCATACGATGCTCACAACGTAAGGTTTCGATTAAGATGTTCTTGGTTTTCGTATCAATTGTAGTAAAACAATTTCATCTTGCGTTAGATATTTTTCTCGTAGATCATTTTCAGAGGTATAGAACATAGTTCTTTTTCTCCTATTAATTAAGATAATTCTTTCTATTAAAAAATTAACTTAAAAATAATTAAAAAATATGTAAAAAACGCTTCGAGTTATTGACCCGGGGAGTTATAAAGCCAGCGTTCTACAAATAAGTGCAGGAAGATAAAAGAATTACTAACTGAGATTCCTAAGGTAGCCATCATAGCACTCATACGAGGGTTTTTTGTTCTCACATGTCATGTCGGAGAAATTCGTAGGAAATGTTACCAGAATAAGAACAACCCAACACGCCCATTACGTGGTTCCACTGAGTTTTTTCCCGGATCCACCTGATGTGTTATCGCAACTGCAACAGCTATAGGTCAGTGTGACTCCCTCAACTCATATCTTCTCTGATGGTTTTGAAGTTGAAGTGGTCTCCCCGAGATAGATGTGCTACTTGATCAAAATGTTTTGTCAGTATTTTCCTCGGAGTTTTTTTGGTTTTTGGGTAAGTAAATTTCAGAAACTTCTTTAATCGATAACAAGCGTCCATCTTCTGCTATTTCTACTACTTCCGCCATGTCTGTTTCTCCTTTCTCTCTTTCAAATTTATCGCTTTTATTTTTAAATTCTATTTCTGAAAATGGATAGACCAATTGGCGTCTCAATCTTTGATTTATTAGACGTTCTACATCTTCGTCCATTGCTTCGTTTATTATCGATGGAACTATATGAATATACTTAAGAAATGGTTGAAAATTGTGTAAGGAATAGGTGAAAAGAACACCCAGTTGAGTCGGAGCTGGAAGAGATGTTATATTACTTATTTTTTATCAATATTTCGTCTATTCTCACAAATCGATTATGATGGTAAATCTTAATTCCTTACTACACGAACCTTGAACGTGAAAAAGGATTTATCGTTTAGTTGAGCGCTCAACGACTGGCGGGAGTCCCTTTTGATTCTAAATGAACTTTTTTCCTAAAATGTCAATTGTGAAGAGATATATGATGTAATGAAAAGATTGTGATTATACTGTGGTCGTTCGTGTAAGTTTGCCAAAAAGGCTGCAATAAGCTGTAACACCCAGTTGATCTCCGGTGGTTGCATTGATGTTGTAGGTATAAATAAAGAAAAAGAATCGTGGCTGATTTTGATATAACTGTGAATCAATGAGATTTCCATTTTTTTCAACATCGATTTTATAGACATAGTGGATTTTTGTTATTGGAGAAAAATGTAAAATGGTTACAGTGAGTGTATTTGGTTGGTATTGGAGCCTCATGAACCGTGGAGAGGTAGCAGCTGCTTGCGTGCTGGCCATGAGTAATCCGATGATCAGCACAAGGAGTATACCTATACTTTTTCGTTTCCAATTCATAATTTATACCTCGTTATTTTGTTGCTAAATGCCATACTTCCCCAGATCGATTAAACGACCCGAAAATCCGAGTTGTAAGCACGTAAAGTTCCCCTTGTTCATCTTCACCAAACCCAAGAATAAACCGTCGGAGCGGACGATCTTGTGATAATTGGAACTCATGACGAACCCAAGTTCCAGAGATAGTCTCATTGAGGTAATACAGCTTCCCATCGGCTCGTGTAAAACTCGTGCTCCAATCACCGTACACGTATAATCCATTGAGGTTGGGTGATTCATTTCCACGATATACAAAGCCTCCGATGACTGTTCGTCCGACGTTGTGACTGTAATCGTAAATTGGTGATTGTAACGAGGATAGGTTAATCCCTAGAATACCAGCAAGAGACAAATCATACGGATGGTTACCCTCAAGGATCCTCCAACCATAGTTCCCACCTTTTTCCACGATGTCAATTTCTTCCCATTCATCCTGCCCGACATCCGCAGCAAATAGCCGCCCTGTCGTCTGGTCAAACGAAAATCGATAGGGGTTTCTGAATCCAGTAGCACAAATCTCATCAAGTCCATCGACACCAACAAACGGATTATCGGCAGGGATTGTATAGGGTGCTCCACTATCGATATCGATTCGGAGAATCTTCCCAAGTGATGTATTAATATTCTGTCCATTTCCTATTGTCCCATGTTGATCGCCAGCTCCACCACCGTCACCAAGACCAATATAGAGGTAACCATCAGGACCAAACGCGAGTTGTCCACCGTTATGATTGCTTTCTGGTTCGTCAAATCGATAGATAATCTTCTCAGATACAGGATCTGCTTGGTTTGGATCAGTAGATACCGCATATTCAGCGATGATTCCCTCATGGTCGATACCTGTTCCAGTTTTTGGGGCGCTATAATAGACAAAGAATCTTCCATTTGTTTCATATAATGGATGAAAAGCCATTCCAAGCAATCCTCGCTCATCATAGAGAGGGTTCACAGCCACCATTTTCGATGAAAGATCCAAAAAAGGGGTGGAGAGTACCGTCCCATTCTGAATGATGAAAATTGCTCCGGTTTGTTCAGCAACAAATAAGCGGTTCGTTCCATCGCCAGCATTGGTAAGGACAGTGGGAGCGATTAAACCAGTAGCAATTGTCTCCAAGGAAATCGTTAATGCTCCACTTGTCCCAGGGAGAATAACAACACGGGTACCAATGATACGCGCACGGATGGTTTGTTCATCAGAACTTCCTTCGGCACACGACGCAGTCGCGGTTACAGAGGTTTTACCAACTCCGAAGAGAAAAGGGATCTTGACGGCCATGGCTTTATCAGGCAGGATTTGATTCAGTGTCCCACTCGTTTGTTTCCCAAATAGAATGAGACCACCGGAAAGTTGAATGTCCCAGCTCACATTCGTTGTATTTTGTATACCATTGTTACGGATATATACCTGAATGCCCCTTCTTCCGATAAAACTCTCAATCTGAAGAGACGCGTCTGCTGTTGATACCTCGGAGGTAACCAGCGTTGTAGCAGACAACATGGTGAAAAAAAACAGACTGCTACATATGATACTAACAATTTTTTTCTTCATTGTTTCTACCTTCTATTTTTTCCTATAGAACAATTATTTTTCCTCTCATATTCGGATGAATACCGCAGAAGTAATTGTAAGTCCCCACGGTCGTGAACGTGTAGGTGAAATTTTGTCCATTCGTCAGCGTCCCGGAACTGAACAAATCATTATCTTCTACTATTGTATGATCAACCTCATCATTGTTTATCCAAGTGACCGTGGTTCCATTTTCAACAGTGAGACTGTTTGGATTGAATGTTAAATTTTCGATAAGAACCGTGTTTTCACCGGGATTAACTGGTTGTTGTGTGCAGCCTGAGAGAAAGATAACTGATATGATGACGCTAAGTATGATTAGATAGTTTATCTTTGATATATATAGGGGTTTTATCAACATATTTTTTTCCGTCCTGTTTGTTGATTGATTCTATCTTTAAAACGATGATGAAAAAATGATTAAAAATCAATTAAAAAATAAATGAGATAGGGGTTATCTACTTGTTTCCTTCGTTACTCTGAAAATTCAAAAAAAGAAAGAAAAGAAATTGGATTATTCAGGTCCTGTGGTGATACCCAGTGGATTCATCCTCCATGGAAAGACCATCAACCATCCACCAACAGGTCGTATACGACGGAGTGGCCATTGTATGGACCCCCACCAGTTGTTCTGTGCATCTGAAAAACCGAAGTTTATTTGTACTAAGACTAATGACTGCTGCGAATTATCAATGTTATTGTTTATGATAAAATCGCCAAGGCTAAGGGTGAGCTCTATTTCGGTAATATCGCTAGAGGTGATGTTATTGTATCTGATGACATTCAATCCAGTAAGTTCGAATTGTATTCCTCTTCCATTTCCCTGTATTTCATTGTACTCGATGGTATTAAACTGAGAATTTTCTATCCGTACCCCGACATTTGAATTGTCATTGATTCTGTTGTGTGAAATGGTGTTGAAATTTGAATGAACCGTAATCATACCCTCAAAATGAATCCCATAAGAGTTGGATTCAATGACGTTATTGCGGATGATTATCCCGTTTGCACGAAATGCACGAATCCCCCGTCCGTTATCATAGAACGAATTATTTTCTATGTGAGATGTTCCGCAACCGGTGAGATAAATCCCTTCCTCGGTATTATTAAACAATTCATTGTTTGTAAGAGTATTATTTTGACCTATCTCCAAATACACTCCGCTCTGTGTATTATCATAAAATGTGTTAGCTGTTACTGTATTCTGAGAAGAGTAATAGAGATAGATTCCTCGGTTAGTGAGTGTAAAGATAGTATCAGTAAAAATATGGTTGCTCGTAGTTGTATAGATCCCATTCTGGGAGCCATCATTTTTAATGGTAAAACCTTGGATTTTTACGCCCTCAGCGAGGATTTCCACAGTAGGGTTAAGGCTGTTCCCTTGAATGATTGTAGTAGTTTTATTCTCTCCTAGAAGAGTAACTGATTTATTTATGATAAGATTTTCCAGATACGTTCCTGAATAGACAAAAATAGTATCTCCGTTTGATGCTGCATTAATGGCACTTTGTATGGTTGAATAATTCCCTGGCCCACCGCCCCCCACATAAATCCATCCAGCAGACGCTAACGGCTGGCTTTGGGTGATGTGCACTGCGGTTGCTGTTTGAATCCCTAGCAAAATCATCCCCGTGATTATCAAAAGGATGCCTTTTCGATTTTTTACTATATTTTTCATTTTCATGGACCTCCATTATTTAAAAATACGATTTGATTTTCTTTATTTAAGAGTAGTTAAAAAACGATTTAAAAATGGATAATAAATAGTTGAAAAACAAAAAAATAAATGAAAAAAAAATATGTTGAATATGTTTTTTAATATCATCTTTCCCATATTTTTCTGGCATTACCTCTGCAACCTGCATGACTATCTCCTGACCACCCGCATCTCGTACTCCATCAGCAACTGCATTTACCCCTCTGATATGTAAGTCCATATGCTGAATAAAACACGAGAAGAATCCGAACTTTTATTTTCGCCAAGTTTCTCACTCCACTCTTAACCCATCGTGATTACTTGGACCGGACAAGAAGATACAGCATCTTCCGCACACGCAACAAAATCTTCAGGTACATCACCTATACTAGGGGAATTTTTCTGATATTTCGAGACGATACTAGCCTTCTCACCACCTTTTACAATAAACACCTCTGAGCAAGCTTGCTCGCATGCACCACATTCGATACATCCATCTCGGTCGATGGTGACTTTCATTTTTTCATATCCTCCACTTCTTTCATGGACCGATTGTTTAAGATTGATAGAATACGCTGCAACCGTTCCTCATGGGACAATCGGTTCATCACTGGGTTCCATTCCCCATAAAATTCCTTATGAAAAACTGGTTTTGTTACGTTGTAAAACACCCCAATTGGCATCCGATCAAACCGTTTCGCTCGTTGTACTGCGTCCTCCAACCGTTCAGCAGGTTTTTCAATAATTTCAACCAGTGAGTTATACTCCTTGTAGGTATTGTTAAACACGACACTTGGTTGCAGGACGTCTATATATGAAAATCCTTCATGTAGAACTGCTTCTACGATTAACAGTGCAAGATGATCGATTCTTCCGGCGTATCCTCTTGCAACAAACGTCGCTCCTGCTTCAAGCATCAAAGATAGGGGATTTATAGGAGGTTCTGGATTTCCTTCAAGTGATGAAGGTCCTTTGAACCCTTTTTGGCTCGTCGGAGAAAACTGACCGGTTGTTAATGCGTAGGTTCCATTGTTATGGACAATAACCGTGATATCAGCGTTTCTTTTCGCGGCAAAGATCATATGAGAAATCCCTTCTCCGAACGCGTCTCCATCACCGGCGAACGTCAGCACCTTCAAATCCGGGTTTCCTAACTTGATCCCTTGTATTGTCGCCATGGATCGACCATGAAGTGAGTATAGTCCACTGAGAGGAACATAATCGAAAATCTTCCCATGACATCCGATGCCTGCTGATAAAATAAGATATGTCCGATCAACTCCTTTCGCCTCTAATATTTGCACTGCTTTCTTGAATGCATTAAGGATTCCAAAATTACCACAGCCAGGACACCAGGTGTTTTCCACCGGGGTTGTTAACTCTTGGTTCATCTAGACAATCATCTCCTTTAATTTCTGAGCGAGAATTTCTGGATCAAATGGTCTTCCATCAAACTGTCGAATAGAATTCATCGGGAGAATTCCACATTTCTCCCGTAATAACTGTTCCAGTTGACCTGTGCTATTCTGTTCAATTACTACCGATGGTCGTCCCGCAAATTTTGTAAGATTCCATGAAGGAAACGGCTGTAGGTAAATCGGTTGTACCACAGTGCAAGAAAGGCCAGCATGGATGATTGCCTCCCGAACGCTCATCGTCGTCGACCCAAAAGTAAAGACACAAAAGTCACCTGAACCATACTCGTTGACCGTCTGTATGTTTTGCTGAAGATATCGAATCAGGCTTTCCCGTTTTGTTCGACGTTTTATATGCATTTGGGAAATTTCTTCAGCTTCTTCTGTTGTATAACCATCCTCATCGTGCTCATAACTAGTCCATTTAATCATATTCTTCGATGGAGGGAATAAGAGGGGAGATACACCGGAATCAGTTTTGCGATACCGTTGATACTTCCCCTCGGTATGGATTGCTGGTTTTACCTCTGAAATTTTTCCTGGTTCGAGGTCCACGTTCATACTGCTTTCCGTAAGATGTTTCTCCGAAAGGATGATTGCAGGTGTCTGGTATTGCCAGGCAAGATTGAGCAGTTCCGCAGATAAATAAAATGCCTCTTCGATGCTTCCTGGTGAGGCAACTATCCTAGGAAACTCCCCTTGGCCGGGATACAATGAAAAAAGAAGTTCCCCTTGTTCTGTATATGTTGGTACTCCCGTGCTTGGACCTGGCCGCTGACCTAGGAAGAATAGGACCGGTGCCTCGACCATTCCTGCAAGAGAAAATGCTTCCTGCATGAGGCAGAATCCTCCACCACTGGTTCCTACCATGCTGCGTGCACCAGTAATCGTGGCACCAATCGCCATATTCGCGACCGCAATTTCATTTTCCGGTTGTATTGTTCGTACACCCAATTTTTTTCCCTGAGAGCTAAGAAAATGTAAAATCGGAGTCGATGGTGTCATTGGGTACGCAAAATACAAATCAAGACCCGCAGCACTCACCCCTAAACCAATCGATTCAGCACCGGTGAGGATTGGATGCGTATCCGTTCCTTCTCGAATGATGAATTGTTCGGGAATTTTTTCAAACACTTTATCATAAATCTCATGAGCATAACTCAGGTTATCCTGGGCATTTCGCTGATACTCTTTTTGTATGATAGTATCAAGGATGGCACGATCACAGGCGATAGCCGCTGCAAGCGTCGCAATCCCCGCTACCCCAACGATGAGATCAGGATTAGAATATTTTTTTGCAAGGGATGCTATTGGTATTCCTATCCCCTGTTCTTGTTTTCCCGTGGAATCATCATACACCAAGAGGCCATGTTCCGTGAGATGATTTCGATGACTCTTAACGCTTCGTTGATCAAGGAGTACTGCAAGATCTGCTTTCATATAGTGGCTATAAATCTTCCGTGAAGATGTGCTGACAATCGAAAAATTATGACCCCCACGGATGAGACTTGGATAGTCGTTTAGTTGAAAAACATTCCGTTTTAAGCTTGCAAAGAAATTCGCGGCAACAATCCCTGCTTTTTTTGTCCCCTGACCAGCTTTCCCAGCGATTAGGAACGTGAAGATATCATCATTCATATAATACCAGCATACTTCTTAAGTACGATAGGAAACGCATTAATCCCATGACCTACTTACTACCAACGTTTTTTTACGGATTTTTTTTATTTGACGGTGATTTCTTTGGATGATAACCAGAGACCATGGATATTGCAATACGATGTGGCAAGAATTACACCTGATTTCGATGTCTTAAAAGTTGTGGTGATTGCGTGATGTGTGTACACCGTACTTGAGTTTGGACCCTGGATTGACGCTCCATGGGAATTGAATAAGAACTGTCCGATGTGGTAGGGGAATTTCTCACCGTCTGGTTTAAAAAGAACAGAAATCCACGCGATGTGATGCTCGGTGGTATTAGGATGTTCGATTTCTTTACCGATGCTGACTTTCACTTCACAGAGCTCCTCAGCGTGTATCGTATCAGGGCATTCTATCACGGGGACATGTTTTTCTTTTTTCCAATCAGCTTTTTGAAATAATTCATCTGTTTCTATTGTTTGTTCCATATACTTATCACCATCTCTTTTTGTAGGTATTGTACTTACCAGGAAAATCCTTATTAAAATGACCGAAAAATGATTAAAAAATATGTTCAAAATAGTTCAATATAAGAGACCTCATTGATGTGTTTTCAACATAAGAACGTATGTTTGGTTTCTTAACGGGTTTTTTTGAGGGTACTAGTCTTTTTTTCCTTCGCAGGGTAATAATACTTTTTCTTGCTCATATCCATCGGGAGATGATTTTGAATCAGACAGAGAAGGTCTTGGATATGACATTCTTTGTCATCTTCCAATCTCTTCCAAAATTGTTGACATTCCTTACATTTCTTAGCATCGGCAATGTACATGCATTTTATCCGATACAGACTCTTATGTTCCTCAACTAACTGTGCCATAAGATTGTAGAGATTATTATCTAACATAGAGTTTTCCTCAGTATATTCATTTCAAGAACGTACTAAAACATGCCTAAAAAATAGGTTAAGAATATGTAAATAATATCTAAACAGAAAATTTTTTATTTCATTTTGTAAGTCATCACAGAAGAGGAACTCTTATCAATGACTTTTTCACACACATTGCTAGTTAGGAATCTGTCAAAAAAACCTTGTGATTTGCAGCCCATGACGATGAGATCATTCTTTCTTGCTTCCTTGATGATTTCATCCTCAGGGATGCCCTCGACTACTTTATTTTCCACAGAGATTCCGAGTTTTTTTCCCCTTTGCTCTATTTTATGAAGAATTTTTTGTGCCTCTTTTGAGAGGAGAGATTCCCATGCTGTCGAGAGTCCATCGAGAGGAATCACTTCTGTTAATCGTGGTGTGTCAATGATGTACAAAGCGACAACGCTTCTTCCAATCTCTTTTGCTAGGGCGAAGGCCTTCTCTATGATGCTACCCATTTCCGGCGATGCATCGACATGGATGATGATTCTATTCATGGTGCTTCTTTTCTGTGTATCAAGATTTCTTTTCATTTCTTTCAGACCGCCATCATATCTTTTGTCGTCTTATTTAACTCATATCATTTCAATCTTTTCAGGAATTTTTTAATGAATATTTCAGACTGTCCAGCTATAAACGCTGGTGGAACTGGGCTTTATGCAATCTTTACGTCAACAGCGTTTTCAGGTTTTTTTTCCATACATCCTTTTTATTTTTATATTAGGTGTTTTTGAGTTTTTGCAGTGATGCTATAATAAACGCAGGAATATCGGCTGGACTCCGACTTGAAATCAGATTACCATCTTCTACAACGTCCTGATCCAGGAACTCCGCACCAGCGTTCTTCAAATCTTGAACAATGGATTTCCACCCGGTTATTTTTCTACCAATTAACACTTGAGCAGTAATCAAAAGCTGAGGACCATGACAGATAGAAAACACTGGTTTCCCACTGTTAACAAAATCCCTAACGAACTGTACTGCGTCATCGTTCACCCGTAATTTATCAGGTGAATATCCACCAGGAATGAACAACGCATCGAAATCAGTAACAGAAACAGTGTCTACTTGTTTGTCAATAGTGACCGTTACTCCTTGTTTTTTTCCTTTTACAGCCTTTCCTTTCTTCAGTCCAACGTGAACTAATCGATATCCACCCTTTTGAAATGCTTCCGCTGGTTTCGAATATTCTACATCCTCGAACATATCATCAATAAGGACAGCGATTTTTTTCACCATACACTCACAATATCTCTAAAACATCATTTACATTAATCCATGAATGGTATCAACACATTCATCACAGATCGTTTTTATCTCCTGGTGAATTTGAAACTCTTGGAAACAGTCCTCATCACAGATATCACCACAGACACAACAATAGACGGGTTCTTCAGGTGATTTTGGGCGAGGACAATTTCGTTCATACGTTGCTACTCGTTTCTTATCTTTCCTCGTATATCCTTTCACAAGGATATGTTTCCTACCATCTTTACATCGTACCATATTTTTCCTCCATATTTTTAGACGATTTCATTCGTGATGTTCCCATCACATCAGAGATAGTATTTTTTTCTTCATATTCAACGAATGACCATGACAAGGGATTTCGAATGATGTACTACTTTTTCACACACACTTCCAACAAGTATTCGACTTAACGCGGTTCTCCCCTTACAACCCATAACAATCAAATCGTCTTTTTCTGCTTCTTTGATGATTTGATCATCAGGGATTCCTTCGACGAGTTTTGTTTTCACCATCACCCCGAGCTTTGATCCTTGACTCTTCACTTCATCGAGAAAATCATTCCCTTGTTTTTTCAGAATATCAATCAAATCAGGGTAGGTCGCCACCGAATCGACTGCCGCGAGGTAGGGGAATTCAACCACGTGCATCGCGGTCACTTCGACCCCGGTTTCTTTTGCTAAAGAAAGTGCTTTTTTAATAGCTCTTGATGAACTATCAGACCCATCTACGGGTAGGATTATCCGATGAAAATCTGCCACTTGTTTTTGGGTACGCATTGTTTTTTTCATTTCCTATCACGACCACATTGTTCATTGTGAAATTTCGATGAGAATATTAAAAAATGACTCAAAAACACGTAAAATATAGATAGAAAATAGTTGAGTGCCTTTGAACCAACGCCATTATATGTATGGTATCTCGTGAGGCATTGTAGAGCCGATACCTAATATTTCGTTAGGAGGAGGAGAATAGGATGCAAGAAATCGAAATACATATTCGGCTCTACAACTCCTATAACATATACGATGAGAGAATCGCTCTATAAAGGGATTCCTTCAAAATAATTGAAAAACAAATAAAAAATAATTAATAAATCGTAAATTGTTGTAACATTTGGATATCATGAAAAAGGAATGCTCCGGCAATAACATTAATTAAAATAATTATACTCAAGAGAATGATAATTACTTTTTTCATATCAGTCGACACCTATGGAGCGGAAAGGGGATACGCATATATATTATTTGTAAACAATATATATTTTTGTATGAAATTAAAGACTTTCCGGAAGATGGCAAGTTTTTATGATTTCTTCTCCGTTACTTTATTAACCAAACAGATATTCTTTGAAGGTAATGAAGGTCATTATTCTTGGTGGAGGTTTTTGCGGTGCATACGTCGCCAAAAAATTAGATAACAAGAAAAACCTCGATGTGACCCTTATCGATAAAAAAGATTATTTTGAGTATTCTCCAAGTCTTTGGAAACTGCTTTCGAATCCGTCCTATCATAAACGAATCATCGTTCCATTTACCCAGTTCCTGAAACATACACGTATAATAACTGACCCTCTTATTCAAGTCACCCCAGATTATGTTGAAATAAAAAAAGAAAAAATCCTATTCGATTATCTCGTGGTAGCTACAGGGATTGACTATACTATTTTTCCAAAAAACACGAAAAACGTGTTTGTTGTAAAATCAGGTGAAGAGGTGACAGAGAAAAGTTCAAGAGTACAAGCCGCTAAAACAATCTTAATTATTGGTGGTGGTTTAATAGGTACTGAAGTCGCTGGCGATCTTGCGAGGCAATTTCCAGAAAAACAATTAATTCTTATTCATTCTCATAATCGACTCCTTGAACGAAACACAAAAGGTACTTCACAATATGCAAAAAAATATCTAGAGGAGCACAGGGTACAAATCATCTTCAATGAGAAAGTCATTGATTATCAACGAGGATATTTTATTACCGATACCCAACGAAAGATCAAGGCTGATATCGGGATTTGGTGCGCAGGAATCAGATACAATCCCTGGTTCATGAACACATTTCCTCCATCGGTTCTGACCGGACATAATGCATTAAAAGTAAACCAATTTTTACAACTTGAAGGATATCCGCATATTTTTGTCGGCGGTGACATTTCCAGTACACCGGAAGAAAAAACAGCAGCATGCGCAGATAGACATGGACATTTAATCAGTGAGAATGTCCTTCGATTAAACCAAAGGAGATCGTTACTTACATACAAACCTCACAGAGAACCCATGATTATTAGTTTAGGGCATTGGAATGGTATATTAACGTATCCTCCATTTTTATTTCTAGGA
>JBFYMQ010000004.1:0-50931 GCA_041304825.1 Thermoplasmatales archaeon | reverse complement strand
TATCCAAATAAATATTCGAGACGTACCGACAGAATTAAAAATCAACGGTAAGGTACAACAACTTGAAGTCCCAACTTTAATCATGCTAAGAGGTTTTTTTGGGATTGGTCCATTAATAAATGAAAGTAATAATAACCATGGAAATTATGATGGCCCTGTAAAATTTTTCGGTATTTGTAGAGAAATAATCGTTATGCCCTATAGTATTTCTTTTGACTATGTCGACAAACAGCCTCTTTTTGATGTTCAGGATATCCAGGAATTCGGGCAGTGCGCTTATGGATTGGCATCAGCTGATTTTAACAAAGATGGGAATATGGATGTCGTATCATGCGGAGCAACGTCCCCTTGGGAAGAAGAAACTATTTCAATACTTTATAACAACGGGAACGGAGAGTTTACACAAGATGATGTCTATTCGATTATCGATCCATCACGTCCACGTTATATTGAGGATTTAAATGCAGCGGATTATGATAATGATGGCGACATCGATCTGATGATTACCCAATCTGAAGCTATATGGTATCAGGGATTGCTCGTGAAAATTAATGGTGTTATTAAAATGTTAATGAATGATGGGAGCAACAATTTCGAAAATTGTACTCAGATTGCCTGGCATGGACCAGGTTCTCCCTATGATCCTGAGAACAGGATTAACCCCAAACTCACTTCAGCGGATTTTGATTTGGACGGTGATATAGATTTTCTGGTTGGAGATAATAGCGGCAAGGTTGAATTCTATGTAAATAATGGTACTGGGAATTTCACCTCCGCAGGTATTCTTCACGACTGGGGATCTCTTAGTTGGGGGCTTACATCAAATGATGTTGATGGTGATGGCGATAGCGATTTTTTCGTTGCATCAGCACTTGAAAGTGGATATGAAGGATACATTTATCTGATACGAAATCAATGGATTGAATCAAACCATAGCGTTTGTTTTGGAACTGATGCGGGAGAGATTTTGTTGTATAATTCCGGTGGCCGTGCATGTGTACAATCCTTTGATTATGAGAATGATGGTGATATCGACCTCATCGTGGGAATCGCTGACGGTGTGTATCTCTGTGTGAACAAACAATCTATTTTTGATGTCTACTTCTTAGGTCATCTTCCTCCACAAGGAAATTATATAGATGACTTGAATCTCGGAGGAATCACCGCATCAGACTTCAACACTGATGGAAAAATCGATATTATTACTGGAGGCGTTCAGGGCATTGTGAGACTTTTTATTAATCATTTTGGTCAGTTGCCACCGTTTCGACCATCGATTCAACAACCAAGTGATTTTGAAACCCATAAAAAATTAGAGTTTGGATTCGTTTCAAAAGATATTAACGATGATAATATTTCCTATTTCATTGACTGGGGAGATGGAACAAATTCAGGATGGATTGGTCCTTATGCTTCTGACGAGAAAATCACGGTAAATCATACGTGGTCAAGAGCCCGTTCGTATGTAGTGAGTGCAAAAGCACGAGATAACGATGGAGAAAGCCTGGTAAAGGAATACATACTAATCCTTTTCCCTGGTTTACCAATCAGAACAAATACATTATTAAATTCGTTTTATTCAAACTCTCATAATCAGGATAAATTTTTTATTTATGCATCGGAAATAAAAACACTGAACAATAATAGGGAAAACATTTTACTGGCGGATAGCTCTTGACATTTGGAATCCGTTATATCTAGGAACACTTCGGTATTGATAATGGATCTGGACGAGATAAGGAATAAAACCTGGGGGATTTGAACCTCTAGCGAGTAATCCTTCGGGGGGATTTTATGTCAGTCCTTCACGTCTCCCACCCTTGGGGGCTCTGAAGTCTTGGCACGTATTCCCGACGGGAGCACTTTATACTCGCTCAACAGGAGAAAAAACGGTATTTTTTTTAGACCCTTCGGTAGCATTGAACTCCTAGCAAGCATTCCTCCGAGGGGATTTTAACCCCATTTTTTGATTTTGATAATTCCTTAAAAAATACGAAAAAATGGAGCTTTTATTCCGAATAAATATGAAAGATAAGATATAAATATAAAGGGGTGATATTATTTTGTAACCCTATTCGAAAATACTTTTTATTGTTCATCCTTATGGTAGAAGGAAAGCAACACAACCCTCTCATCGTCTTGTTCATAGAGGTATGAAAGTCTAAAAGAGGAAATATACAATTCTCGGGTTCCTTTTCGTCCGAACCTCATTGGTTTACCAATTTCAGGATTTTCTATAATTTTTTGAATCTGTTGTTTTATCCGCTGTTTTAACCCTTCATTTTTAATTTTTCTTATTTGCTTTTCAAAAGAGGGGTGGTACGATACGGTTACCATTTCTCTAACTCTTTTAGGAACTCTTTTGCAGATTTCTGTTTAAACTCCCCTCGATCGTACTTCTTCAGCATCTTTTCAGTCTTTAAGGCAAAGGCGAGATCTTCTTTAAATTTTTTATCGATATCAGTCAGTCGTTGGAGGATGACTTGATCTTTTTTTTTTATAATAAGGAGTTCTTCTCCCTGAGCAAAGCTTTTTCGTAGATGGGCAGGTATGACGATTTGTCCTTTCGAGCTAATTTTAGTTATTGCAATTTCAACCATTTTCAATCAATGTAAGTTATATCTTACATATTATTTATATTTTGCTAAACCAGAGTATTCATGGGGCATTGAACCTCTAACAAGCATTTCCCTGTTGGGATTTTCTGCCAGACCTTCACATCTCCCACCCTTGGGAGCTCTGAGGTCTTGGTGCGTATTCCCGACGGGAGCACTTACTACTCATCTAACAGGAGAAAAAACCATACCATTGCTTTCATCTCTTATTTTTATTGATTCCAAACATTTAAATGAATCTTCCTGATATTATAACATTCATCAGAAGATTAAGGGAGTATGATTTCATGACTAGAGACATTGTTAAAAAAAGCGTTGTCTTCGAAATGCTTGTCTTGTTGCTTGGTGTGTGTATCACCTCGTGCATCAGTGGTGGTTCGAATCAGCATCTTACCGTTTCTGATGGTCGTCCAGAAATGCTGGGAGGGATTCCTCCAGCGGAGGAATGGAATAAGACGTTTGGTGGCCCAAATATCGATGATGCCGCCTATGACATACAACAGACCAACGATGGAGGATACATCATCGCGGGGTACGCGAAATCTTTCGGTATCGCTCTCTGGAACCCATGGCTGATCAAGACCGACTCCAATGGAACCATGGAGTGGAACAAGACGTTTGATTACTATACTCTCCCGTCGGTCTCAGGGAAGATATGGTCAGTCCAACAGACTGCTGACGACGGATACATCCTTGGGTGCACGTTCTTTAATGCGACGCTAAAATCCAAGATTGGATTCATCTCCTCGACTGTGCTCATCAAAACAGACTCCCAGGGGAATGAGGAATGGAACAGGACGTACGCTGGCCTGAACTACTCATGGTGCTTCTGTGTTCGACAGACCCGCGACGGCGGATACATCGCGACCGGCGGTGGCAATGCAAGCACCGACGGCTCTCCAGACATGTACCTCTTGAAGACATTCTCAGATGGAGCCATTCAATGGCTGAGAACTTACGGAGTAAGCGACATGGATGAAGAAGGTCACATGGTCCAAGAGACTTCAAACGGCGGGTACATCCTCACAGGGATGTCTGATTGCAACTACGACACAGACTGGGGAAAAATCTGGCTTATCAAAACAGATGCCAGCGGCATCGTGGTTTGGGATAAAAAATTCGAGGAAACCAACGGCCAAGTCCGCGTCGGATTAAAGAACTACGGCAACTCGGTGCAACAGACATGCGACGGCGGCTTCATCATCGCAGGAGCGATGAATTACCTAGGGTGTTTGTTAAAGACCGACACAAACGGCAATGAAACATGGCGTAATACCCCGTTTCTGAATGATGCAACGTTCTTTGGCTACTCCGCGAAACAGACAACAGATGGCGGCTACATCGCGACCGGCTACGGGCTCATCAAGACCGACAGCTCCGGGAACGAAGCATGGAACATCACAATCCCCATGCCGTTCACCGGTGGACAACAGACTAGTGACGGCGGGTATATCATCGCTGGGTCGTCCACCGGGTACTACAACGGTGACGTCTGGGTGATAAAATTCGCACAAGAGCATGGAACGCCCGAACTCTCATTCACGGCTACAGGTGGCCTAGGCATCCATGTGAAGATCACCAATAACGGGACCGCGAACGCGACCAATGTCCCATGGCAGGTCCATGTCCAGGGCGGCATCCTTCACCGGATGAACCATACCGTAAGTGGGACTGTCGACGTCGCCGTCGGAGAGACAAAGACGATCGGGACTGGCATGTTCTTCGGTCTTGGCGGCATCCAGGTAACCACGATGGTCGGCGAAGCGACCAAAATTGCCGAGGGTACGCAAATTCTCATCCTCTCCATTTTAAAGCGATGAGGTAGCAAAGAGACTTTGGGTCTCTACGTAAAAACTCCACAGAGGAATCATTTGAGAGTAACGTAAAGAGTCTGAGACAGTCATTAATATTGTGATTATTAAAGAAAATCAGGCATATTTTTATATATCCCCCGGAGCCTTACTACATTAAGGAGGATATCTATACCAAAACCAGCGTTCGTGCATGTTGGCAACTGGATAGAACACGAAGTATCCTTCCTGTTTAAAGATTTCAAATGAGGATGAGACATGAACAAGAAGAATTATATCAAAATCGTAGCGCTGATTACCGCCGCCCTTTTTACGGCGAGTCTATTCAATTCCGGAGCTCTTTCACAGAAGATGGAGAACCTGATAACACCTCCACCATTCGATCGCAATGAAGGCCACTTCCTCTACACCCCATATCATTCGAAGACCACCTATCTCATCAATGAAACCGGCGTCGTCAACCACACATGGCAGAGTACCTATTACCCCTTATATGACTCTTATATGGGAGATAACGGCTCCATCTACCTCACCATCCAATCAGGCCGAGGTGGAATCCAAAAAATTGCGTACGACGGCACAATCCTCTGGGATTACCGCTACACACGAGATAGCAGCTACGCCACTCATTCTACCCAAATATGCTCATCCAGGTCCACCAGACCGGACCAACCAGCGGCGACATTGTCTGGGAATGGCACGTCTGGGACCACCTCATCCAGGATTTCGACGCTAGCAAAAATAACTATGGTAATATCAGTCAGCATCCTGAACTTGCCAACATCAACTTCGACCAACCTTGGTGCACCGGCTGGCCCTATTTTACCTCTGTGGACTACAACCCCAAGTTCGACCAAATCCTCATCAGCGCCCACAACTTCGATGAGGTCTGGGTTATCGACCACAGCACTACAACAGAAGAAGCCGCAAGCCACGAGGGCGGCATTTACGGCCACGGTGGCGATCTGATCTACCGCTGGGGCAACCCCCAGACCTACGATAGAGGGGACGCTAGTGATAAAAAACTCTGCTTCCAACATCAAAGCGGCTGGATCAAACCTGGTCTTCCCGGTGCAGGTAACATCCTCGTCTTCTCCAACGGCGTAACCCGCCCTGGAGGCCCTATCTCAAGCGTCGATGAGTTCACTCCTGATGTCGACAATGACACGGGTGCATACTATCTTCCGCCTGGGGGAACCTATGGCCCGGATAATCTCACCTGGCAGTATATGCTGCCGGAAGACCTCTATTCCTACTATTTTGGCGGTGCCCAACGAATGCTCAACAACAATACCCTTATCTGCTCCGGATGGAACGGGGTTTTCATCGAGGTCACACCAGAAATGGAAGTGGTCTGGACCTTCATCAACCCCTACCCGAATCAATACGACCAAGTCTACCGCACCCAATACATACCCCCGTATGTGCCACCGCCACCACCACCGCCACCCCCGCCGTCTCACCCTGATATCGAATGCAACGGGAGCCTCTCTTGGTCGAACATCAAACCAGGGGCGACTGTGCATGGCAGTTTCCAGGTGATGAACATCGGGGATAACGACTCGTTGCTGAACTGGACTATTAACAACACCATCACCTGGGGGACGTGGACGTTTATCCCTGCATCTGGGGCAAACCTCTTCCCGGGGGCAGGGCCCTTCACTGTACAGGTGTACGTTGTAGTCCCAAACGAGAAAAACCAGATGTTTGATGGAACCCTCCGCGTAGAGAACAGGGACAACGCCTCCGACTACGTCGACATCCCGGTCACTTTGACGACCTCAGCCAGTGTAACAGCCCTATCCAACAACCTGATCATTTCGTGGTTGTTCGAGCGATTCCCGCATGGATTTTCACTCCTACGACATCTGCTGGGGTACTGAACCCAAATTTTTTTTCTTATTAAGAAAACCATGTCAATGCTCTTTAATTGGGTAGCCTCGAACCTCGAATAAGCAATTTCCCAGAAGCTTTTTCTATTAAATATTCACTTCTCTGCAGGTAAGGGTCCAGAAATCCTAGGACATATAATTTCTAAAGGGAATAATCTAATGAATCGTTTAAGAGTCACATAAAAAGTCTGAGGCAGTCATTAATATTGTGATTATTAAAGAAAATCAGGCATATTTTTATATATCCCCCGGAGCCTTACTACATTAAAGGGGATATCTATACCGAAACCAGCGTTCGTGCATGTTGGCAACTGGATAGAACACGAAGCACCCTTCCTGTTTAAAAATTTCAAATGAGGATGAGACATGAGCCATAAGATTTTCGTTAAAATCGTGGTGCTGATTACCGCTACCCTTTTCACGGCGAGTCTGTTCAATTCCGGAGCTCTTTCACAGAACATAGAGAACCTGATACAACCTTTGCCGCTCGATCGCAAGGAAGGCCACTTCCTCTACACCCCGTGGCATTCGAAGACGACGTATCTCATCAATGAAACCGGTGCCGTCAACCACACCTGGCAGAGTGCCTATTACCCCTTATATGACTCCTACATGGGGGAGAATGGTTCCATTTTCCTCGCTATCGATTCCGGTCAAGGTGGATTCCAAAAAATCGCCTATGATAGTACAGTTCTCTGGGAATATCACTATACACGAGACAGCAGTTACGCGACTCATGACAATTCTACCCAAATATGCTCATCCAGGTCCACCAGACCGGACCAACCAGCGGCGACATTGTCTGGGAATGGCACGTCTGGGACCACCTCATCCAGGATTTTGACGCTAGCAAAGACAACTACGGTATTGTCAGCCAGTATCCTGAACTTGCCAACATCAACTTCGACCAATACTGGAGCCCTGGCTGGCCTTATTTCAACTCCGTGGACTACAACCCGCAGTTTGACCAAGTCCTCATCAGTGCTCATAATTTTGACGAGGTCTGGATCATCGATCACAGTACAACTACTGAGGAAGCGGCAAGCCACGAGGGCGGCATTTACGGCCACGGTGGTGATCTGCTCTACCGCTGGGGTAACCCCCAGACCTACGATCGAGGAGACGCTAGTGATAAAAAACTCTGCTTCCAACATCAATGCTGCTGGGTCAAACCTGGTCTTCCCGGCGCAGGACACATCCTTGTCTTCTCAAACGGCAACACCCGCCCTGGAGGCCCTATCTCAAGCGTCGATGAAATCACCCCCGATGTAAACAACGACACTGGCGAATACTATCTTCCGCCTGGAGGAACCTATGGCCCAGCTGATCTCACCTGGCAGTATATGCTGCCGGAAGACCTCTTCTCCGACGGCTTTGGCGGTGCCCAACGAATGCTCAACAACAATACCCTTATCTGCTCCGGATGGAACGGGGTTTTCATCGAGGTCACACCAGACAAACAAATCGTCTGGACCTTCGTTAACCCTTATCCGTACCAACATGCCGAAGTCTACCGCACCCAGTACATACCACCGTATGAACCACCACCGCCCCCACAGCAGCATCTCCCTGATCTCGAATGCAACGGGAGCCTCTCTTGGTCGAACATCAAACCAGGGGCGACTGTGCATGGCAGTTTCCAGGTGATGAACATCGGGGATAACGACTCGCTGCTGAACTGGACCGTGAACAATACATTGACATGGGGGGCGTGGACGTTCAAACCGTCGTCCGGTGAGAACATTACACCGGCACAGGGGTCAGTGACCGTACATGTGTACATGGTTGTACCCCCGGAGAAGAACGCAGGGTTCCAAGGAAATATCACAATAGTCAATAAGGATAACAGTAGCGATTACTGCATGATCCCTGTCACGCTCACCACACCGTTTAGCCATAATATCGAACAGCATGGGTTTCTTGCGAGGTTACTTGTGCGATTTCCACATGCATTCCCCTTGCTTCGGCATCTCATGGGATTCTAACTCCACCTCTTTTTTTCTTTTTTTTGCTTTTCGCTCCTAAGGGAAAACCGTGTCAATGCTTTCTCTCTGGTTTCTTAAAATCGACAAAATATTGGATGGGCATTGAACCTCTAGCAAGCAATCCCCCCGGAATATTTTCTGCCAGACCTTCAATTCTCCCGCCTGGGGGGATTCTGAAGTCTTGGTACGCAATCAGGATGGAAGCATCTCTTTATTAATATCATAAATCATAACATGTTACCATGCAATATTACAATGAAGAAAAAATGAAGAATCTCAGAGTGAGATTGGAAAAAGAGATTCTGAGTTGGCCTGATGTGACAACAAAAAAAATGTATGGGTGTCCTTGTTACAAATATAATGATAAATTATTTGGATTTCTCGTAACAGATGGTGTGGTTCTTACGAAAGCAAGTGAACAAGATAAAATGAAATTATCCCAAGAATTTATGATTAAACCCTTCCAAGCAGCAACGAGGATAATGAAGGGGTGGCCACAAATACCAGTTGATGAAACATCTGACCTAAAGAAAATAATATCGTTTATAAAAAATAGTTATAATCAGTCAAAGACAGTGGGATAAAAACGATTTCAACTTTTTTTTCAGACGTGATTTGAAACTTTTTTATGGAATCCATTTAGCAGATTTCTTCCTGCGGATGTTTGTATTGGTATTCTTTGAGTGCGAAGCCCCAATGGTTCTCGATTTTCTTTTTTATCGAATCGGTGAAGGTATAGTTGTCCATATGAATTGTTTTCTGTGTCGCAAGATACGCTTTCATGGAATGCTCGATGTCTTGGTATCCATCGAGGTTGAATTTTTTATAAAGGGTACTGACGGAGACCAGCGGTTGATTGATGAAGCTTTCATACCGCACTTCCACAAGGTTCTCCTCAGGGATGAGAGGTTTATCCTGGAGGTATTTCTTTGTCATATGTGTAAATAAAGTCATCATATAATCTTCAACGTCCTTCAGAGGTGGTGGGGTTTGTACGCAGTACAGCGGGATGACCTTTCGCATGAACTTCAGCATGGACATGTAAAGATCATAGGGGTTGCGGTACATGTAAATGAATTTCGCGTCCGGGAACATCTCCAAAAGTTGCGGTATCTTCCCCGTGTTATCCTGATTCTTCAAGATCAGCTGTTTACCTTGGTGGAACATGGTTATTTTTTTTAAAAGGAACAGGTAGGTATTTTTCCAGTCTTCAATGGTCTGCGGGGAGGCGTTCTTAAAATCAATGTAGTTGTTGTAATGTGCCATATTCCGAGGGAAGCACCAACCGTGGTAGTATGAGTACGGGGAGAGCGCACCAAGAGCGTAGATATCTTCTTGAGGGAGATCTGCACCGAGGTCTCCGTCATCCATCGGTCGTTTCTTTGGAAGACTTGCGACAACGATAGGCTTGAAGAGTTTTTCACCGCTGATAAAAATAGAAGGAATCAGGGTTTGACAGGTCGTGAAGTACCCGAACTGTTGGTCCCGTGCCAGGATGTTATGCATGAGTGTCGTTCCGCAGCGCCAATGACCAATAATGAAAATCGGGTCTTTTTTAATTGGTGTTGCTTCGGTGGATTTGTCATATTTAACACGTTCTCTGATATAGAACGGACTCATGATAGTACTAAGAGCCATACTGTAGGCAAACCGTGCTGCGTACCGAGGGCTAATGTGGAAGTGGTTCTGTGCAAGTATTCGAAAGAGGTTGGGGAGGGTGTATCCTGCTAAGGGTGTATAAGTGACTACTGAATTATTTGTCAAGTCAAAATCCATGGGGAGCGATAAAATCATCTAGTGTATATAAAATATGCGGGATGAGAACCGGTGATGTTTTTCGGTCACAAGGTTAAAATATTTTGAGAGAATTTCAAGCCAAAGATAACCTTGGAAAAAGTATAAGAGCAAGTAAAATCGAGTCATTTGCTTTGAGAAAAACAATAGACCACTCCTGCGTTAAGGAGCAACATGGTTCCGATGATGCCAATGGGCATGAATCGAAAAATACTGGGCATCCCTTTTCCGTATAGCAAGGCAATCACATAAAAAATGAGTGCGGAATAGATTGGTACTGCTGATACAAAGAACCGTATTTTGAATATCCTCATATCACGCTTTTTCTTCCTATAGACGATGTAATAGACTATCGATAAGACGATCATCCCGACCCAGAGAAATAAGAGGCTTGCTAAGGGGTAGTTGAACAAGACAAGAGTAAGATACCAGATTAGCAGCAAGCAGAGGGTTATGACGACTGAGATTGTGTCCTCTTTTTGGACGTCCATTTTTTTTTTAAGAATACGTATCATTCTATTCCATGGAACAATTCTTTCCGTAAATATTTATTCCCCTTGTCTCAATCACAGATCAAATTGTTTTAAAAAACGATAGAGATTCAAACCCATGATCTTCTGGATTTCCTTGGTGTTATATCCTCTTAAAGCTAATCCTTCCACCAATGTAGGGTAACAGGAGACATCGGTTAAATTAGTAGGAGTGGTGTTTATCCCATCAAAATCACTTCCTAGGCCAACGCAATCTATTCCGCCAATATCGGAGATATGATCGATATGGTCAATGACCGCATTCACATCAACATTATCAGAGCCGTCTACATACTTTTGGAACAGCGTTGATTCTGCCTTGCTGACAAAATCAGGGTCGTCTCTTTTCTGTTGCAGCATTTCCTGATGCTGATGTTCATATTTTTCAACGTTTTTACTTACTTGGTCAAAAATGGTTTTCTTCAGAAAAACCGGGAAAAAATTCACGCCAATATAGCCGTTCCTATCTGCGATTTCCTTTATGAGATCATCAGGTAAGTTGCGCGGGATGTCGCATAACGCCCGTGCATTCGAATGAGATGCCATGAACGGAGCTGCTGTGACATCCAGGACATCCTCGACGGTTTTATCTGATGCATGAGAGACATCGATAATCATATGAAGTTCCTGCATGCGTGCAACGATCTTTTTTCCAAGTGCGTTCAGTCCATCCCATCGAGGAGAATCCGCTGAGGAATCCGCCCAGTCAGTGTTTTTCATATGAGTCAGGGTCATACTACGGATCCCAAGTGAAGAAAAGAGCTCAAGGATCTCAAATGAGTTTTCAATGATATGTCCACCTTCTAGAGACAGCCAGCAGGCGAGTTTGTTTTTTTTCACAGCACAGTCCATTTCAGCAGTCGAGGTTACCTTGATTCCGTATCCTGGGGAAAAAATCTTTTTCTCAAGTGTTTGATACAGCAACAAAGCTTTTTTGATCGATCGATGTGGCGCATAGACAGGATTGACGTAGAGTGCGAAGATCTGTGCTTTCAATCCGCCTTTCTGAATCTTTTTTAGATCGACATGGCCTTGGTTTCTTTTCCTAAAATCGATGGATGGATTGACGAGGTCGTGGACGGTGTCACAGTGCGCATCAAAAATTAGGAGATCTTGAGGGAATTTTTTGTTCTGTGTAGTCATAGGTTTCAATCCCTTTATTTAAGTAAGAATTTCATCGAACAAAGATTTTTACTATTTATTAGTTATTAACTTTATTTCAAAGATAACGGGTCGTATCCCATCGGTACAGCACGCAATCATGGTATCCTTATCTTTCATCCAGTCTTCGAAGATGTCTTTTGTGAAATTCCCTCCTGTTAAAAATGATACGATGTACGGATGGATATCCTTCCAGGCCCAATCGCAAAATCCTTCGGGTTTATCGTATGTGGTGAAATACACTTGTCCTTCCGAATGGCAGGGGCATTTTTCCAGGGGGACACCGCAGTATGATTGAAACTCTTTTTGCACCAGAGTCTTAAGGACGGTAATTCGTATTTTCTTCATTCGAACGTCTCCTATTCGCTTGTCTGTTGACTATCTTTTTTGCTATGAATAGTCTGTTCTTTTAATAGTATTTTCATAAATCACCGTCGGCTAAAAAATTATAGGCCTCAAATGGATACATATTTAGATGATAGGATGAGGATGTGAAATGAGATGATGACACAAACCATCGCATGCCCCCAGTGTAAAAACACCTTTATCATCCAGGGGAACCCTGGGGAAAAAATCAATGTAACCTGCCCATCCTGTACCATGAACGGTGTATTCCGATTCCCAGAATCGATGCCTCACAGAACACTAACCGACGGTTCAAATGCCCTTGACATACAAAACCTTACGTTCACTTACCCCAAAGCAGGAAAAAAAGCAGTGAATAACGTCTCATTTCAGATAAAAAAAGGAGAAATCTTCGGGTTCCTCGGACCAAACGGCGCAGGGAAAAGCACCACCCAAAAAGTCATCATCGGACTGCTCAAAGGATACAACGGAAACGTAGAATTACTCGGCAAGAACCTAAAAAACTGGAAAACAGACCTGTATGAACACATCGGCGTCTGTTTCGAATTTCCAAACCATTACCAAAAACTCACGGCACTGGAAAACCTTGAGCTGTTCAGTTCATTCTATAAAAGTAAAACGGTTGATCCGAATGATCTCCTGGCCATGATTGACCTGGACAAAGACGCAAACCAACGTGTGAGTTCTTTTTCAAAAGGCATGAAGACTAAACTCAACTTCGCTAGAGCTCTCCTCAACAACCCACAGATGCTTTTCCTTGATGAACCAACCACAGGACTTGACCCAATCAGCGCTCGCCAGATCAAAAACATCATTAATGAAAAAAAGAAACAAGGGACCTCCATTTTCTTAACAACTCATAATATGACCGATGCTGACGAACTCTGTGACCGCGTGGGATTTATGGTAGATGGAACATTGGTCCTCATCGAAAGTCCAAAAGATCTGAAACTGGAACATGGCAAAAAAATCGTACGAGTAGAACACATCAACAATGGAGAGATCGTACGAGAAGAATTTACCTTGGCCAACCTTGGTTCGAACCTTGCATTCATAAAACTTCTGAACAGCAACCGGGTCATCACCATTCATACCCAGGAAGCGACCCTTGATGACGTGTTCATAACAGTAACAGGAAGGCAGCTGAAATGACGCAGCTGAAAACGATGTTAAAATGGGACATCATCCTTCAATCGAGATATAAAATCATCCATCTTTCCATCCTGAGCGTCCTTATCTACTACGTTACACTTGTTGCACTTCCATCGATGAACACCGAGGAGTTCAAGACCCTGTATTTATTTTTCGACCCGACGCTCATCGGCATCATGTTCGTCGGTGCCCTGGTCCTTTTTGAAAAAACAGAAAATACGCTGCAAGCACTCAACGTCACCCCCATGCAGACCAGAACATATTTCTTTTCAAAGATCATTTCCCTTACTTTACTGTCGGTTATCTCTGCGTTTCTTTTCCTTTTCCTTTCCCATGGAATTCATTTTGAATATTTCTATATGGTCACTGGGATTATTCTGACCTCGATCTTTCTTATCTTGCTTGGGTTCATCCTTGTGGCACGATGCAACAGCATCAATGAATATCTGTTGATGATGATGCTTGCATTCCTCCTGCTCTTCCTCCCACCATTATTAGACATCACCGGAATCTACAACAACATCATCTTTTACCTCTGGCCATCACAAGCATCATTCCTCCTCTTCGAAGGTGTGTTTGGCACCCTTTCACTTAATGAAACCATCTACGCACTCGCCTATCTTTGCATCTGGATCGTCGGCTGCTATTATCTGGCAAAAAAAGCATTCTACAAACACATTGTGCTACGTGGAGGCTGACCATGGTTCAGATAAGAAAATTACTCCTCAATGATATCAGAAATATCATCAGAGACCGGTTACTGCTCTATACCGCCTTTTTAATACCACTGATCATTATTATTTTCACAAGACTCGTCATTCCCTGGCTATCAGAAAATGTAATCCCGCTTCAGCAGTTCTATCCCCTGTTGTTTATGCTTATCGTCATCACTATCCCCATGATGTTTGGTTTTGTCATCGGATTCCTCATCATGGATGAACGGGATGAAAATCTGCTGACCGTCCTACGGGTTATGCCGATCTCAAGGAATACCTACCTTCTCTATCGGATGATGTTCATCAGCATGCTATCACTCATGTATATCCTGCTCTTCCCATTCCTCACCGGTCTGATCGATACCAGTTTTATCGACTATCTCCCCATTGGGATACTCCTTGCATTTCTTACGCCGGTCCTTGGACTGGTGGCAAATATCGTTGCAACCAATAAAGTCCAAGCCTTCGCGGTGTTCAAAACACTTGGAGGGGTCTTCTACATCCCCTTGTTTGCGTTCTTCATAAACAATGATCTCAAATATATCCTTGGTATCATACCGAATTTCTGGACGTTCATGGCACTAGATAAATTACTCACAACCGGGCAGCAGGATTATGTCTTTCTCGGGATTGGATTTGTGTTGCATCTGATCTTACTTGGTGTATTGTTTTATCTTTTTAATAAAAAATACTAAACAGATGGAACGATACAAACTTACTAACGTATGAGAAAACAAGAGACAGAGATATTTTATATCGCAAACAAGAAGTCGTCTCTAGATTCGAAGTATACGAAAAGGATAAGGTTTTATACATCCATCAAAGTCTAAATTCCGGACTGTTTTTAAATAGTTCAAGATATAATTTCATAAAGATCTCCACATATTCCTTCGCAGCCGGTGTCGTGGCAAATAGAAATCTGTCTTTCTCCATCGTTTCTCCAAGGTATCCTTTTGATACGAGAAAATCAACATACTCTTGGCCAATCTTGGAGTTTAAGTTGCACCGCTGGATAATCTGAGTTATCGATCGAGGCGTCTTGCAATAGGTCAGTATCTCCCAGTAAATCTCATAGTGGGTCCGTCGATTATTCACTAGGATTCCTCCATATAAGACGCCATCTTCTTCTCGGCATCTTCACTTTTTTCAAGCCGATCGTCCCAGCAAATCGCGTATTTATGAAAAGAAGAGGGAAGATAAAATCCTACCAAGCCCATAATAAGGCTGACAAGTATCCCTCCTACAGAAGGAATCAATTCAACCGTTCCCGAATTGAAAGTTATAAAAACAATAATGGTTTGAATTAGTGCATTTGCAAAAAAGCAGACGCCTGCGATTTTACTCACAAGAATCATTCTTTTAATCTGTGGTTTTTCCTCGCGGTACAAGCCCATGAGTTTAACGATGCGTTCAGTGATCCGCTCAGAAGGTAGATTTTTTTCACCGTTCTCGTCTTCTTGTATCTCATCAAATTTACTCATGACTTCTGCACTGGAAATCACATATCGAAGAGCAAAATATGCTACAACAAACCCAATCACTAGAGAGGAGAGAATGAAATACATATTTGAAATCGTCTTCGTTAACGCAAAAACATTCGTTGTTATCGTAGCAATCGCAAACGCCATTGCCATGGCACCAAAAGCCAGGCTCATAACGGTAAGGGCCATGAAGTGTTTCATTTCTTTTTTTATTTTTGTTTCCATGTTTGTGAGTTCTAAATCCATTTCCATTTTTTATCACCATTATTGATTATGTCATGCGGCTCATTAGAGATTTCCGAAACATTGTTCCATACGATTGTTCTGGTATAGATTTGGTATCGTATGCTCCATGTACATGAAAGGACCATTCAGAGTTCATGGTACTATACCCATGATTCTTTGTTTTAACAGAGAAATCAGAGACCAGGAGAAAAAACCAACACCGGCTCCCATAAGTGACACAAACATCACCAGAAGAACCCCATAGGTCATCTGCTGGAAAAGACTGCAGATAATAATCACACCCACGATGAGTAACGCAAAAATCCTCAACTCTTTCTGAGAGAAAATGGTTCTTTTAAGAGCAACATTCACAGATGAAAACCGATCAATCCAGAGCAGAATGATAGCAACCAGATACCACAGAAGTATCAACAGATACGGAAGAATCATTTTTGGCAGACGCTCAGGGAAAATAACCATAGTCGTCACCCCATACAAGACAAAAAGATAAACAATCACGACGGTCATCTCTTTTTTGCCAAGGACAAGCGATTGTAGATTCTTGCCTTTTGAAAGAACATGCAACAGAACGACTATGAGAATTGATCCACCCATGGAACCTACCGCTCGAACCACATCATAGTTCGATCCATTGCTCTGAAAGCTTGCGCCCATCACAATCAGTATAATGACGAGCAAGAGCGATTTCCGATTTTTTTGTAAAAACCGTTCATGACCTGGAAGAACATCCCTGCTCAGCAACTCATACACAAACACCGGCACAACAAAAGACATAATCGGATGGTAGAACAGAACCAATGTGAGGAACTCCCCCCAGGCAACACCAAAAAAATAACCGACCATAGGACCTGTTGAAGCAGGATATCCAAACCAGAGGACTTTAGTGATAAGTGCCTCATACAGCCCAAATAACATCCCGAAGAAGTATAATTGACGAGGCGATGTCTTTTTCCACAGAAACGCTACGTTCAGCAAGAATATCGCATGTCCTAGATACAAGGGATATGTAAGCAGCAGACCCCATGCATCAAGGAACCACACTGTCGATGCACCCGAGAAGACCTCTGCAAATAGCATTGAGAGTGCACCAAGAAGAAGAATCGACCATAATTTCTTCATAACAGAAAATATCATTATTTTGTTATTTAATAATACCGACAAAAAATTTTCCTTATCTTTTCCCGAAATTACTTTTCCCTAAAAAGAGATAACTTTCCTTATCTGGTATAAGGAGATTCTTTTTTCTTAATTTTGTACAATAACCAGACGTACTGCCCCTCCAACCGTTCGCATTTCATTACGGTCACATCATGATTTTTTTCAATCTCATTAAACATGCTATAAGATTTCTTCCCAACAATCACCGGGTGAACAAGCAAACTTATCTCATCGACGAATCCTTGGTTGAGCAAGAGATTCCCTAGAATTCTTCCAGTGTCAGTGAGAATGGTTTTCACATGATATTTCTTACTTAGAAGGTCTAACGTTTTTCGTAAATCAACACAGTCTTTTCCGACACAATGATAATCGTACTGCCGCTCATCTAGATAACGGATATACTGCTTTGGTGTCGTCTGCGATACTAGTACAATCACATCACGACATTGTTCAAATTGTCTGCACGTATGCAGCAAACCTTCAAGCTTACCTTTGGAGTCAACCACTACCCATGCTGGAAGGGTGTTGCTCCGTTTTGGTTTTTGAAAATCAGAGACCGCCTCAGGTGGAATACTAGCTCCATATAGCTTTATCCCTGTTGTGATGGTATTTGAACCAATCAAATGGATATCAGGTTTGAACATACTGGCAATTCGATAATGCAGCTCCATGTTCGGCTCAAAGGAAGAAAGCGAACCATCGATGCTGATGGAATTATGGATGATGACCCGGGGGATTATAGAAGACACCAGAAGAACAGATCATGTGACCTGAGCGACGATAACGACGTAATTTTTACCATATATTTTCGCGCATTTCGGACAGGTCGTATACCACATGAACCATTTTGAGATCGTCACACCCTTACTTGAGGCGAACTCTTCAAAATCTTTGCACCATTTCCCGGTATTCTGAAAAGGACCTTCGTAGACTTTACTGAGAAATTTCCCGCTCAACGTCATATTCTCCAAACCAGGGATTTCCTTATCAACTGCAAGATACACATTCATATTCCATTTTGACGTATGGTCTGATAAACAGATGCCGTCCGGTATCGTCGCATGCGCTTCCCGTACCTTTTCATCAAGTTTCTTCATCGCAGCACCAAAATTCAGTGGCATGTGAAAAAACGTCGAGACATTCCCCTTTATGAACATCTTGTTTTTCCATTCAAATAGCTTCCCCTCCCATGGTGTAGGATTAAATTTCGGGCAACATTCAGTTTCTTTCATTAATTCACCTCAGCTAGATATGTTTCGAAATCCTTTACAATAAATTTCTTGCCTTTCGCTAGTACAGTACATCCTTCTTGTTCAAGTAATTTTTTCTGAGCAAGCGCTCCACCAGGGTATTTTTCGTTCAGAAATCCATCGACTTTCAATGTCCGCCAATAGGGGACATCAAGTGGTTTTCCTTGTTTTGTAGCTTCTTCTGCTGCATTTGCTGCAGTCATAATAAAAATCCCTGTCGTCAAAGAGCAACATCCTTTGACATGATGCTTCTTTGCTATTGCTTTACAGATCTCTGCAAGAGTGATGATTTTTCCTTTAGGGACCTGTTTCATCAGGGTGACGACTTCGCTGGGGTTGACAAGCACAACATCATCCCCGGCTTCAGCTCCCATCTTATGAACCGCGTTATAACACGGGAAGCTTTTTTGTAACTTTAGAATCTTTGGTAAATTCTTCTTATCCGCGAGTTTCTCCTGCCATGACTTTTTTTTATATGCCATATGCTTACCTCCGCTTTCGTTGTTTTTTTAGCTCTTCTCTTCCGTTATACGGCCGAAAGAACAATTCGTACTCCTCTTTTGAAATCTGACCGGTGTAATGCTTTTTAGTCTCTTCAAGGATGTCCGCACGCATTTTTAAGGTTTCACAAGACTCAAAACAATCACAGAACGAACAGTTCTGCAGCTGTTTCCTTAGTGCGCAGGGTTTAACAGGACATTCGGTATCCAAATGACTTCCCTCATTACCGCAGCCAACACACAGGATTCGCTCCTCCGGGACATCGAAACCAAAAAAAGTATTCCATCCGTTTCTGATGGTTGTTCTCTTTGCAAGTGTATCAACATTCTTCGAATGCGCCGGACAGAGATCACATCGGTATCCACAGAATGCTACTATCTTGTTATTCATCTTCCCACCGATAGAGTTGTTTCTTTGTTCTCAAAAGAACACTGTCGCAGAAAAAACACAGACCATTATGACAACAGATGACTCCTCCACAGGTTGGACATCGCCATTTCTTTTTTTCTGTCTTCAGGAATGCTTCCATTCCCTTCTTTTTGATTGATGCGAGGTTTTCAAGAAGGCTCATCCGAAAAAACGTTTTATACCTCGTGTCAATATGTGTGAGGTTCTCACAAGGATAGTCTGGGCATTCATAACAAAATGTCACGGCGTGATTGAGGAGACGCACGCATCTTTTTTTCAGAAACGCACATTTCTTATCGCGGGGGCGACAGCCTTTACATGAAGACATACGAATACCTTTTTTCTTCACATCTTGGTACATCGCAAGATATCCACTACATACGTTACAGTCCATGCCGCAGGGTGCGATAAGATCCGAAGAAAATTCTTTCCCCATGATGTACACCATGAATCATCTATCATTCTGAAATGATAAGAAATAGAAAGCATAGCGTATTAAAAGTATCTGTTGAGTAGCAAGGACGTAACACAGAGACGTAACAAAAGAAACGCTGAAGATGTAAAACCGGTTAATTTTTAAAAAGAAACAGGCAGAGAATAAAAAGAAAAAAAAGAGAAAGGGTAGGTCACCCTTAAATTGGTACCGGAGAGGTCCACTCTGGTCCAAAAACCACTAAGGCAGGATCCCCATAGATACAATGTACGGTGGTGATTTGTTTAGTTGATGAACCATACATCGAAACAAGGTCTTGTGTAGTGAAATCACGATAATGCAGCCAGACCTGTTTAGAATAGGCTTGACCGATTGTTTCACCATGTATTAAAGCATCTTCGAAGAATTTATCATCCATTAAATCCGCCTCAGGACAGAGCCCCGATCCTGCGTTGCCATACCAGACAACAGCGCCATGGTCCAGATACACCATCGGACCATACCCATCACCGGTGGAACACGATTGATAGAAGACTGCACAGCTTTTTAGATTTCCTAACAGTTGATCGACATAGTCATATTGAATGAGATCGTAGAGGGAGGGCGGTTCTGGGTTATACCATGATCTTCCATTGTTGCGAACAATTCGCCAAAAATCATATCCACTGTATCCCCGCCAAGAGTCCCACCAGATTTGATCAGGATAGTTCGAATGCTCACTCTGATAATATTGGGCAGAAACACCGCTACCTCCGGTACCATGGCCGGTGTAATAGAAAATGCTGACACCATCGTTTATCTGTTCAAGGTGGGCATCCCAGAGGCAATGCCCCTCAAAGTTTCTTAAATGTGAACTGAGACATTGTTTTAATGTTCGGCTTGAATAGGTGATATCGCTTTGTCCATTATTGTATGTCCAGGATTCTCCGTCTGGGTAATTCATCAGTTGAGCGGTTGTGGTGTTTCGGTTGGGGTTTGCGAAGATTAGAGCAGGGTACAGAACGCTTCGGACGATGACAGCAGAGGAATATGCTGGTGTATCACCAGGGATATGACCTGCATAGGAATTATTCCCAATCATCACGGAATGTAAGGGTAGGTAGATGTCGGTCCTTGGTGCAACAAAACAATAGGCTTCTTGTCCGTCAAGATCAAGACCATATCCAGCAATCCACTCATACGTTTCATTATACATTTCTGCACGCCAGTAACGATCTGCATCTAGACCTATGGGGGGAAGAATTGCAGGATCCTGTGATTGTATGAAATGTAGCATTGTCTTAAACAAGTAAAGCGGACTTTGATCTACTGGTTCATCAGCATCAGGCAGATGCCCGGGAGCACGGGAACCATGATAGTAATCCCCATCTCCAAGTCGCCAGGTTTCAATCCGGTCAGCCATTGCAGCTGGGTTACCGGGAGCATCTTCGATACGGAGGATTGGTGACCCATGGTAGGCAGCGAGATACGCAGCAGGGGCAAAGAAACCTTTTCCGGTCTTGAGGGATGTGATGGTAATGAAGTTATCTGAGGCGCCATATCCTTTTATGTGATTAACTATTTGATCCATATCTGTTAAATCAGCTTGTACCGATATTCCGGATGGGAAACTCGCTTTCCCGATATCGCCTCGTTCAACGAAGATAACCTTATTGACACCAAGAGCGGTGAATGCAGCAGAAGTCGCAGAAGGAATGGAATTTTCTGAGACATATAGAAGAGGTGCGTGATTTAATGATGCGATGACTGCAGCGTTTGCTGCAGAAACTTCAGCATCAGCTCGTTTTGTGTTGACAATTCGTTGGTCCACGGTTAACGTGTATCTTATTTTTTCTGCACCATCTGCGTAGCGAGGGACGACAATCACGGTCCACCAGCCTGATTCAGGGTGCATTACTTCAGCGGTGAATTCGGTATGTAGTTCTGGGTTCCAGCATCGCCAGGGATTGACCTCAGGATTCTCTAGTCCATTCCAGACATGTATTGGATTGACCGGACCATTCCAAATCGGCATATCTGGCGCACGAACATATCCCTTAGGATCAATGCAATATACAAGAAGATCTGATGATTCCGTGGTTGTGACTTTGGCGGTAAGAACTGAATCAGCGTTTTTCACATTCACATGGTATCGATCACCAGCATATTTCGTGATACGCAGAAGGTCGAATTGAGTGTTCTGAACACCAGTGTTTGCTGACCATAGTCCAATACGCGAGACGGGATGGTAAATATCAAAAGCATTACCCGGACCATCGTAGGGTGTTGGCCAGTCATCAGAGGCAACATCGATATATTTTGGGTACACCTGCGTAAGCAACGCACCAACAACACTCCCACTTGTTACACTAATCCCTGTGACATTGATATTCAGAGCACACCATTTTGGGCCAAGAAACATGAGGTACCCAAGATCTTCTATTAGTTTTGGGTCATCGTGTTGTATTTCTTCGATGTCTACCGTCCTAGTAAGGGTTCTTGTTCGTTTCAAGATGGTTTTTACATTATCAGTATATTCGCTTCCGTCGACTGCCACCACGGCAAGATCCGAGGCACCCCAGTTTTGCTGTGCGATATCTGCTGCTGCTTCGACAGGATTTGCAGGAACATCATATGATGTCGCTGTTTCTCCATGCATAGCAAGATAGGCATTCCAGTCATCGATGAGGTATTGGGTGGTATCGTCGACGGTACCTCGGTATGCTTCAGTATCATAGTAGTTTGTTGGTGTGTCATCTCCCTTGTATACTATCGGAGCGGTATATCGTGTCTCATCTTCAAGGTAGTTGCAGGCGGGAATTGCTGCAAGATACCCAAAGTCATCCTTGGTGGTTGAATCATCGTTTGTCACCCGAAAGGTTTTGATGAGAGGAGTGATCTGTGGCTGTGGTATTTCTGGTGGAGCAGATGCACTGTTTTCGATATTTAATGTGAACAAATAAGCTCCAGATCCATATGCATAATACGCCCATTCTGTTGGGTGAGGAATATCAACCCATCCAGGGAAAATGTCGATGCGAATCCTCCATTCCCCTGTTTCGGTTGCCGGGTACAACAATTCATCATTGTAATATTGAGTTGCCTCATAGACAAGGGTTCCGCTTGGGTTGTAGAGTTGTAAGTCAAAATCAGATAAAATCGCGGTGGTTTGCATCTGTAAGCTGAAAGAAATCCCTTTTCCACTGTCGACCTGGAATTTATAGTAATCATAGGCATCGTTCATATCAAGGTATCCGAAGTACGAGCCCGGGGTGATGGCAAGAGCGGAAGTAAAAGCATCTGATGCGTCAGTTCCGCTGTCTGCATCATTTTGTGTCGTCATTGTAATATCAATGGTATATTCACCGGTCCCTGTTCCGCTGATAAAGAGTACTTTGAGGTAATGGTATCCGGTATATCCCGCAGTGTAAGTTATTACCTCAAGGTCGCTTCCTCCGTTGGTTGATGCGGCTATCTGAATTTCATCTGAATCTATTAAGAAAAGGTCAAAGTTAAAACTGGATGGAGGTGAGAGAGTGATAACGACGTCTTGACCTTCGCAGAGGGAGAAGTAATACCAATCCTGCGGGTTGGTAGATGTTAACGCGCCGATTCTTCCACGTCCCGGGGTATTATCAATAACTTCACCCGGGTAAAGGGCAGTAGCACGATTAAAATCGTCCCCTGCATCGCGTTTTGTCCCGCAATCTGGATTTTCTTCACTCTTAGTCATGGGAGCAGGCTCATCATCAAAGACATATTTCCTATCTGGGATCAATGCTCCAGGGGGTTCCTTTGTATCACCACTATACCCACTCTGTTGGTTTTGTGAAGTGTTAAGAAAAGAAGAGTTTTCTTTTTCTGAACTTGCCGGAACAAAAAATATGGTTCCGATTAAAAGAGCAAAGTATACAACAGCCCACATTTTTCTTTTGTTATGCTTCATTCTTGTTCCTCCAATTGTTCTTTTATTTCTAGAGGATTGAAAAGGATCGTCTCTCTCTTTCTGTTATACCTCCATGTGTCGCCTCAATCTTATTGTTCATAAGATGTTCCTCAGGCGAGATCCCCTTCATATTATCCACTATCATTTGACCATGTTTTTCTGGATATAAAAGAGTTTTTTGCTTTAAGTTGAACGAATTGATGATTCATCGTATTATTTTTTTATTTTTTCGTAATTTTTTACAGAATTGAATAAAACATGGAAAGAATTTTTGTGATTATTTTTTTTCACGGCTAGAGATAGTGAGTTGCCTTATTTATTTCATAATTTTCTATTTATCTTTCGTCATTAATTCTAAGACTATTTCTTTATATACAACACAAAAAAAATTTACATAACTGTAGTTATTCTCTGAAATCGATACTTCGTCTCAGGGCAAAGATTATAAATTATCTTTTGTTATTTTGTTATGGGAGTGTTATGAAAGTAGGAGTAATAATTGTTATCGTAAGTTTTTTCATAATCGCCATGAATGTGAATGCGCAAGATGAAGTAAATAAAATCAATTATCAATCAGAAGTCTTAGAAATATTAAATCAATATAGTGAAAAATTTGATGATTGTTTTCTTCCCTTGCCAACAAATTTCCCAGACGTTTCGACAGAGTATTTAGAACTTAATGATAGAATAGGTGAATTAGAAGAAAAAAAATGGTATCATCGTATCATAGAAACTTCATATTATGGTCAAGTAATGCATGAAGTGTTCTTTTACATGAAATGGGGAAATACACGATATGCAATTTCAATACAATATTTTTTTATCAATAATACCCAAAAATTTACAATACCCGCGTTATACCTACTTAGTGACGACTATGGTGGTGAAACTGGTGATTTCGGGCACATTATCGAAGGCGGGATACCATCTGAGATAGCTGATGCTTCCAAAAATGAAATTAAAACATGTATGGAAACACCAGGATTTCTGTTCATGTCATTCATAATGGCAATCGCTATAATATTGATTTACTATTCACGATATAAGAAATAACGTAAGATTATTCCTTTCTTTATCTAAAGATATCGTCATTCTGGAATAAAACGATTTTAATTTATCCAACATAATGAAAAATGATATTCTTCCAATTACTTTTTTTTTTAAAAAAAAAAAGATTGACGGTTTTATTGATGAAGCCCCATTAGAAAAGCCCGTATGCGTGGTTGTTGTAATAATTTTAGTAGTATCGGATATTTTTGCAGGAGCTGGAGATAACGAGCAGGGATTCGAGAGGCAAGCTCGTCATCAAGGGTATATTTGTTTGGTTGGTATGGTTTTCCAAGCTCACCAGTTGTTCTGATTTCTGCTGTTGGTGTGGTACTGAATTCGATGATATCTCCTTTTCCTTGTGCGAAGCCATTGTCACCAACCGCTCTGTACCAATAGGTTGTGCTTGCAGAGAGATTTCCGATATATGCCTGGAATGGGCCGGTTGCGTTCATAAGTTGATGCGGGGTGGATTGATCAAGTTGATTGGGGTTGACGTCGCTGTAGACGAACCAGACGGTACATGTTGCTGTTCCACCAGTGTTCCACAGTTCTCCTTTCAGTATCGCATGGTTCATACTGATTTCCCCAGGTTGTCGGGATATGATAAGGGGTTGTCCCGGTGTGACCGATAGGATAATCCCGGACCATGTATCAGCATCATTTTCTGCAACAGCCTTGTAATAATAGGTGGTATTCGTAGCCAGGCTGGTCAGTGGTGCGTTGAATGGTCCTACTGAGGTCATTGTTACTGGTGGGGTTTGTTGGTTAAGTGATTGTATATCGGTTCCATAAAGGAAATAGACGGTGCAGGATGCAGCTCCACCCATGTGCCAGAGATTACCAGTGAGTGTTGCTTGTGTAAGACCGATATTGGTTGCGTTATCGGTAACTACTCGTGGTCCACCAGGAATGAATGTCAGGTCTGCTCCAACGCGATATTGGCTCTTTCCTTTGGTGTATTCTCCAAATGCTCTATAGTGATATTCTGTGGTTCTGGAGAGGCTATCGATATCGAGTGAATACAGCCCTAAACCTCCATGGTTATCTGCCCATTCACGATATGCATAATCCTCCCAATTCTGATGGGATTCAGTGTCCCAGACGAATCCTTCATTCCAGTTATCCGCAGATTCACTTATCGTCAGCTGTCCCCAGATTCTGACAGAAGTTCCTTCAAGATTAATATGTTCCCAACCAAGTGTATCGATTGCCCACGGTCCGACACAGCCGGAGAAGCACGATACACCGACGAGCACAACTGCTACAATAAGTGGTATGATTTTTTTTTCCTTCATACAATACATCCTCTATGGAAAGAAAGGATATTCGTCTTATAAATATTTCCAATATTAACTTCATTAATTGTCGATATTTTATGGTATACAGATATTATAAAAACTTTTAAAAAAATAGCATGATGATACCAAAATACGCAAAGAACATAAATATCAAATGATTCACAAACATTGACTATTTGAAATCATCAATCTACATGCAACGTTATTACACGAAAAAACCGATGAGAAATGACAGGAGATAAACCTTGCAATCAAGAAAATTTTGAGACTACAGAACAAAAATACTTGAGTATGGTCTGTAAAAATAGACTATACCTCCTCTACGATTCAATACCCCGCAGTCAAAATATACTCAAATACGGCAGCAAATGGGATTTCTGTGAACGGTAAGAGAACACAACTTTCCAGAAAAAAAACACCATATGCACTTTATCGATGCGGAATATAATAAGACAAATCGTTGTGTGATAGTAAAAAGTACCCTGAAGAAAAACAGTAAAAGTTGAATGCTTTATGAAGACCCTTGAAAAATGTTCACTTATCGAAACCGAAGAAAACCTTGAGAAAATCCTCCAAATAAAAGATACCTGTTTTGTTCTTTTCTATGCGGAATGGTGTCCTTTTTCTCAGATGTTCTTACCTATATTTGAGAGATGCGCTAAAGATTCAAGCTATGAGTGTTATCGTATGAAAATTGATGAATATCCTCATCTCTGCGATCGATATGTCGTACAGGTATATCCGACAATCGTCTTTTTTGAAAAAGGAAAAGCAGTCGAGCGGCTCGATGGCATCCATGGAGTTGGACTCAATGAAGGACAATTTCAAGAGTTAATCAAAGTCTGCCGCCTTCGAAAAAAACAATAAAACTTGGCATCTTGAATAATAAAAAGAAAAGAAAAAAGGTGGTTTTATTCGTATCCACCGATTTTTAATGAAGGGTCACCGAGCAACACCCACTGTTGGACAGATTTGGGATGACCTGCTGCGAGATCTGTCATATCAAAGGTGCTGACATAGGCGGTAAGGGTTTGTTGATACGCCTGTCCGAGAATATCTAGTCCGTCTGTGCCGTATTGCTTGAAAAATTCGATAGTGATCCATCCGTCACCACCACCCGTGGTGAGATCAACACCAGGCATTCCATACCCAAGCCCGGTGTTTCCCATTGTCGCAATCGAACCACCATGGGGGTTTCGAATGAGTCTCCAGCTGAAGGTTTCAGGGACGGGTTGCCCGTGACACCACATATGCATTTGTGGGAAGTTTGGGAACAGATAAATCATTCCCTCAAGGAAACCATACACCATGGAGACGTTGAACTGGCTGTTATGACAACCACCAATAACGGTTATTGGCAGTCTCTCTTCATTTCTGATGGTGTCCATCGGGAAGATCGGTGTGTTGAAAAATGGTGGCCATGGACGTAGCGTGGTGACCGATAAACCGGTGACGCTCCCATATGCCCTATTCCCAGGAACGCCAGGGTAGTGATCAGCCCAGACGTTAGGACTGCCATGACCAGAGATGAACATAAAACCAGCACCTTCATCCCAGGCGTCGATGACGTCTTGTTGTCCAGTGAATAAACCATTGGAAGCCCAGATGATATCACGTTCAAATTCCTCAGGCATATAATACAGTGCTCCACCTCGACCAAGTAACGCTTGTTCACCGGTGGTGTATTCTCCTTCGTAGTACATCTCTGTGTCGTTACGCCAGTTTTCAAACACGATAGTGTCTGCGCTATTTTTTATCCAGACATGGATACTCGTGAGATTCCCATACGGTTTAGGATCATAGCTTTTCCCTCGAATAGTAAGAACACCAGAAAGGTAACTCATGTTTCCCCAGAAATAGAATTCGTTACAATACGCCTCGTTTTCACCAGGAGTATAAGTAAAGTCTGTATTCCCTAGAATATTTCCTTCAGAAACAGTCACAATCTCAGCGATTGGCAATCCAGGGTACTCATGAATCCGCAAGTGATCATCATGGTTGAAGGTAAGGTTGGTTGCTTTGGTTTTATCGACCGTGACATTGATTGTTTCAACGGGTCCATATTCTGCAGCAGGGTTACTGCTTTGCGCGTAAATCGTGTAGGTTCCTGTTGGTAAGCTAGCGGTGTCCCATTGGATGTTCAAATCCTCTTGGTCAAGGAAACCGTCGCCGCTGATGACCGTCATTTTCTTAAACCATTCTGAGCCATAGGTTGTCGTCTCATAGGTGATGATTTTCTTCACTACGGTTCGTACTTCAGAGACACTGACACATGCAAGTCGACCGAGGGCGACATCTGGGTACAAATCAATACCTGTATCATTTTCATACCCTTCCATTCTCCATGCGGCAAATATTCCATCGCTATTGGGGTCCCAACTGGAGAAGTTACCCCCTGCCTCATAGATATCTGCGTAGTACAGATCGCTGAGGACACCAGGGTCATAGAGTGTGCTTTCTGAGTGTAATGGGAATTTCGGGTTGTCATAGAGGTTGGTGTACCGGACAGGCAGATGCCATCCCTTGGTTCCTTCGTTTGGGTTATCACGAGGTTTGGCAAACACCATATTTTTTAATCCACCCACTAACAATACGTATTCGACACCCCAGGTCTCAATTGCATTTTTTATGAAATATTTAATCTGTTCTGGTTTGTCAACACCAGTAGATTCATTATAGATGTCCTCGGTTGTTTTCAAAACCGTCAGGACTCCATGGCTGTTTTTATGTTCGATGAGTGGTTGAAGTGCTTTTTCGAAGGATTTTGGTGCGATGATGACAAGGTTATATTCACTTTTTAATGGAAACGGATTATGGCTAGGTGCTGAATATGTAATGGAGAGATCTGCATCGGTGGCGATATGAAGGGTCCCTGTGGTTGGTGTGTATCGAATCGGATAATAATGAACCGCAACAAAGGTCACATGCTCGTTGTTTTTATTCAAACCAACACCAACCGATGACGTAAACCAAGTCTCAGGATATGGCGTGGTCATGGCATAGACTTCTGCATCTTTGGGTGTCGTGGAAGCAGCCATGCTTTGAGACTCTTGAGTGAGAAGGATCATCTGTTGAGCAGGACGTATCTCTTGATCGATATGCTGGGTGGTAATGGCACCAGGCGTAAGAGAAACACGGATATCGGTCACCCCAAACGGAAGCTCTATGGTACGGACGATCTTCGGTAGCTGCGGTTGACCGGCGGTTGTCTGAAACGTCGATGTCCCAGTAAGTTCGATCAGAAGATATCCTTCATTGTTCATTGTTTGTTTTTGGATGGATGGCGTGCTAAGATGTTCTGAGAGAGACTGTGCAGTTTCTTGCTTGCCTTGTGTTCCAATAGCCCCCATGGTGGAACCTATCAGAATACCTACAATAAACAGAATTGTTATTTTCTTCATTTTATTTATAACCCCCTATTATAGTATTGTATATTATAGTTCAGTAGTAATTAAATATTTGGGTCAATTTTTAAGGGGATAAGAAATAGCATCTTCTCCTGATAAAAGGGGATTAGGTCTTCTGATTTCGTATCATTTTTCCCATGAATAGAAAAAGGATTGATTCTTTTATTACGATTGGTCTTTGATTTCTTTTATACTAATGAACTCAGCGGAATCTCCTTTGTACACTGTCGGGACTACAGTGATTTCGACGGGTATTTCGGTTTGTTCTTTTGTCAGTAACACCGTTTTAAAGGAGTTCGTAGCGATTCCTTTTAATCGATTGAGATAGTATTTCCTTGCATCGTTAAAACCCCGAGGAGCGATAAAAACAAAAAAATTCTTCTGCAGAAGCTCCGTGCGGTTATAGCCAAGAAAATCAGCAAACGAGTTACTGATGTCTCTGAAAATCCCCCGCTGTACGACTGCGACGACGTGATCCATCTCATCAATGATAAGATGATTTTCGATTCGTTCTTTTAAGATGATTTTCTCTTCCGAGCAAATCGTGTTGATTAGTTTTTCCTTAGTCACAGGGGTTTTTTCTGCTGCTTCAGGAAGCGGAGTGGGGGAGGGTGGGAACGTTTTTTCAGCGGAGAACGGAATGGTGTGTTGCTGCTGGATTTTGTCTTCCAATTGTTCGATTCGCGCAGCCTTTTTTTCAAGGTCGTTTAAGACATTTTGCATTCTTTGGACCATTGCATCCGATATTATCTTCAAATCAGCGACATTCTCCGGAGCAAGTGTGCCAGGGGGTTGCTGAACAGGTTTTACGTTCTTGGCAAAGAATAATGGTGCTCGTGATGCCAAGACTGGCTCATGTTCGCTGATTTGCAGTGGTACAGGTTCTTTTCTCTTGAAGAATCTTGGGGCGTCCACACCTTTCAAGATATATTGATAATCGATGAGAACGATAAGCAAAAGACAGCCAAAGAGCACATAATGGAAGAGATACGCCAGATCCATCGGGTTGAACATGATTGTAAATCCAGCTCCGATAATCATAAGTGCAGTTGGAAGGAACGAGAGCAGTAAATTTCGTTTACTTGACTGGAGGTGAAGAACCATATCTAATACGATGATCAAGAACGAGAGCGATAGGAGTTGTACATTACTGAATCCAGACAACAAATACAGTGGGGTGAGTTCGAAGATGAATTGTGGTTCGTAGGTGGCTTTGAAGAAGAATATGAAAATGAATTTTATCAGAAGATATATCGAGAAAAATATAAAAAAACAGTTAGGAAAAAGCCATAAGCGACTATGAGATTTTTTTGTAAGCCTTTTTGCTTTTTTCTCGGATCCCTGTCTTTTTAAGATAGTACATCACACCAAATATTGCAAGTATTATTGCGATGAGATCAATTAGATACGGAGGGAGGGTCAGAGTTATTTGAGAATCTATCCATGGAATCACTATCGTGTTGCCACTTCTCAGAGACTCCTCACTGTTGTAATAGATATACGCCTCCGCCGGAGCAGATCCTGCCCGGTCATTAATCACAATGCTAAGACCAGTAAAAAAAGTTTTTTGAAAAACAAAGCGTATAGCGATATCACAGCGTTCATCGATTGTTTCCTGTCCATTAGATTTTTGGAAAAAACATTTTTCGATATCTAATAAATGTCTTTTCTTTGGTGTTTCACTGAACTCGTTGATCTCAACAAAAGAGTCCAGATTTTTATATTGCTGGAAAAGAAACGTGGAGAGTTTTGTCCCATAATTATCAAGGCTGACGCTAACATTGTACACATCAGCCCAGGAGTTATAATCAGAGATATTGAGGTACACTCTAAAGTAATCACCTTGCTCTTCTACTCGGATGTAACCGTATTTTGGTGGAACGTTTATGACTCCTACACCTGCTTGACCTGCGTTTGCGTGCAACGGCAGAACGGCAGAGCAAAGGATCACAGCCATAAACAGTGTGAAAAAGGATACAATGGCTTTCCTCATTTTCCGTCTGTTACCTCTTTCGATTTCGTAGGTATGTAACGATCATATAAATGACAACGAGCAAAACAATGCCAATGACAACAAGTTGCATAACGGAAAGAGAACCTCCTGATTCTTCTTCAGGGGCGGACTCTGGTGGTCCGATACGGATCTGCGTGGCGTATGTTTTCGTGATACCACTCCCAGTAATCTGATATGTGAGAACCCCTGTTGTTCCTTCGCTGAGTGCCTTCACAGTTATCTTGATGATCCGCTCTGAGGTATTCGTGGAAGTAAAAGAAAGGGGAGATTGCGCCTCTATGCCATTGTCATAGAATTTCAACGCGCTAATGTTTTTTTCATCAGCCCAAATCTGCGCGGTGACAGCCCCGTTCCCAGATACATAGGCGGTAATGTCTCGTGTTTCGCCCTCGTACATATTCAATGTTTCTACATACTGGAAGGTGATCCCTGTCCCCTGGATTTCATCAATTTTGTAATTACTATGTCCAACATAGATTACCAGCAGCGGCACATCAATGATAAAGGAGGTGTACAAAGTGACGGTGGCATTGGTATCAACGAAATACGATTGCGGATAGGACCCATTTAATTGAATCTCGATATTTTTAAACCCAGGTGGCCAACTCTTTGAATGAATCGTGACATAGTGGGTGATGATTTCATCTGGTAAAAATTTTTTATTCATATCGTTTATTTCGACTTCGCTATAGGTTTCTGTATCAAAATCGACGTTCAGCGGGACATTCCCGATGTTGCCTATCTTGAAAAAATTATCACCGATAGCATCCATTATGGTGAACGGATCAACATGAAAGATAATAGATGAGGGTTTACTTAAGGAAACACCGGTTTTTGGTTTTTCAACCACGATGCGTGTTGAATGAATGGTTGTTCCGTCATGGGATACTTCGATGGTCCAGTTCTCATAATAATCAATGATGTTTGGCATGAAATCATTTAATCCGATGCAAAAACTATACTGAGTGTTCGTCTTTTGGCACAATCCCTGTTGGATGTACTCGATCCCATAACCGCTTTCATCGGACCAGACGGCAGCAGTATTTTGGTCATAGCTCCATTCGTAGTAATTTGTTTCATTTTTCACCCCAGTTGGAAGTACAATTCCTTTGTAGATTCTGAGTAACAATTCATCGAAATCCTGATCTGTGGTGATGTCCATATAATGCCAGACGCCTGCAACAAGTACAGGTGTGTTAAAACGGGTTTGTTGTTCTCCGTCTAACATACGTATCGATAAGGTCGCATCCTGCGCTGATGAGACCGCAGAGAATACTACGGAAATATACAGGAGAAGAATACAAAAAACGATCCCTTGTTTCTTATAGTGTTGTCCCATTCTCCACTCTCCTGTAATTAATTGAGTTTGTGCATTTACCCATCCATATTTCTTATCTTATTTCGTCTATTAAAGGTTTTCTTTGAAAAAATTATTCTTTCCTAAGAATCAAAGGAAAAACGAAAATATTATAACAATTTATTAGAGATAAAAATTTTAAAAAAAAATGAATAAAAGAAAAAGAGAAATAAGGGATGTATTGTCCCTCTATGTTGTCGTCAGATGATAACGAATGGGGGCAGTATAGTCTCCCGCGATTTGACCCAGCGGGATGTCACATTTATACTGAACATCATTGGTTGTCAGAGCGGTACCGTTCGCCTGTGCAAGATGGTATATGCCAAGTGACCCGTAGAAGTAAATATTACCGCTGATCGCAGTGTAATTGTCAAACGAATCTAAGTCACCACCACGCACCCAGATTCGCTCTCGAGAGATTGTTGCTGGAAATGAACGATGCGTGAGATTTTCAACATCTGTGGTAAGAGAGTAGTTACCATTTGAACGTGTGACAAGCGTTATATTACTGTTCGCTGTCGCGTTTTCTCCAGGGTGACCAATGATAGTTGGCCATCCAGCACTAACGATTTCACTATAGGAATAGATACCAAACTCATCTCTTATCCAAATCGTTATAGGATCTGGAGCATCTTCACCACTATCAATAACTTCCATGATAAAGTTCCAGGATTCTACATCATCTGTAGTGTTATAGGTATCATCCCATACCCCATCACCGGGGGCATATCGTACCTGATAACTTGGGACAAACGAAAAGGAAAGATTATGACATTCAGTAAACCCTGAACTCCCATAAGGGTCATGTTCAACTCTATCGGTATAGGTTCCTTGTGTAAACTCTCCACCATGAGGCCAGAGAATCCTCCAGACAGCGGTTCCTGTGGTGTTTTCATATTGCAAATAGAAATTCCAGTTTCCACCTTGTGTTTGGTTATAGGTGCTCGTTTCATTTCCTTGGTCGTACCATGTAAAAATATTGACAAATTCAATATCATCCCAGCCCTGATCGCTGCTGATATTGATGATGAATCGGTATTCTGCGCTGTTGTTCACATCGCTTTGTGCGTTTAGTTTTGTAACCCAGGTCCCAGTCTGGTTATACTGGAAATCATACCAGAGGATTCTTGGTTCTAAATGAAGGACGGTGACGTTTAATGTTGTTGAATTATGCCAAATATGAGGAATGTCACCAGGATCGGCCTTCCCAATCATGATGAGGGGGCTCATAAGAAAGATATTGACCACCAAAGAGCTAATTATTGTTATTCCTACGAGAGTAGAAAATAATTTTCTCTTTTGTTCCATCTCCATTTTTTTCACCTTCTTCCGTTCCATATCGAGTTACTTTACAACATGCTAACACATGTCAGGTATGCGTTTTGGCAGTCACGATATTTAAAGATATTTCGTCAAAACGTCACTCTGGAATAGAGTCAACCCTGGAGAGCATCTCGATAAAAACCATGAAAAATCAGAGCACAAGAACAAGAGTACTGAAGCAAAAAGAAGTAAGATACTCGAGAGCCTTATTCTTAGGTTGTCACGAGATGATAGCTAATAGGAGCAGTATATTCTCCTGCAGTCTGCCCAAGTGGGATATTACATTTGTACTCAATATCACTCGTGGTAAGACTGGTTCCATTTGCCCGGGAAATATGATACGCTATCGCGGATCCATAAAAGTAGAGCAAGTCAGAAGCACCAGTAAAATTACTCGATATGTCTAAATCACCACCTCGGATCCAAATACTTTTCCGGGTTATATTAGCAGTAGGATGTGTTTCATGGGTTAAATTCCCGACATCAACGGAGAGGGAATAGTTACCATTCGACCGGGTCACCATGGTGATATTCGTCTCAGCGGTCGCATTTTCCCCAGGATATCCGTAGATCGCTGGCCATCCTGCACTAAGGATCTCGGTATAAGAATAAATCCCAAATTCATCATGTATCCAACTGACGTACCCTTGTTCGTTGGACGCAGAGATTCTAAAGTTCCAGGATTCTGCATCATTCGTCGCATTACGAGAAGTATTCCAACTCCCATCCCCGGAAGCATACCGGAATTGATATCCAGGAACGAAAGAAAATGTGATATTATGACAATCGGTAAAACGTGGACTTCCTACAGGATCGCGAACAATCGTCTCGGAGTATGAAAATCCTGTCACCTCGCCACCCGTCGGCCATAGCATTTGCCATGATGGGGTTCCCGTAAGGTTTTCATATTCGAAGTACAAATTGAGATTCCCTCCAAGCGTCTGATTGTATACCGTGTTTTCATTTCCTTCATCATACCATGCTGAGACATTGATATATGTGATATTCTCCCATCCGTTATCAGCGCTAACATTGACAATGAATCGATATTCAGCACTATCATTCACATCACTTTGCGCATTCAACCGAGAAACCCAGGTCCCACCCTGATTATATTGAAAATCATACCAATTAATACGCGGTTCTCTATAAAGAACGGTCACGTTTAAGGTCGTTTCGTTATACCACTCTTCACTGATATCCCCCGGATTAGCTCTTACGTTTTTTACAAGATATGGCTCAAGACAGGACATACCAGTAAATAATGATATTACTAGCACGACGACAACGAGAACTGAGTATATATTCTGTTTTCCCATCCTTCTTGCCTTCAATAATTCTATCTTACAATTACATATGATGTAATTATGTTAGTGTGCAGGTCAGAGATTCATTCTCCATCATATAAAACTTTGGGTCAAAACTCCTCGGCAATGAATACTCAGAACCATAAAAAATCTCTCTTTTCTAATGTTCATTGAATTTTATCTTCGTAGCAACATGAGCGCTATATTCCCCCTGGATAGTACCAAACGGGATGAATACATTGAATTGGACATGAACATATTGACTCGTATTGTTCCTATGAAAGATACCAGAATTGTTGATGATATCAATAGCGTTAATCTCCCGGATCCCGTTAAACATCATATCACTGGTGATATCATCGTTCATATCCGCATTTGCACAGATAAAAACATTATCTGCAATAGGGATGATATCACCTGATGACACATTCGTCAGATTTTCTTCAAAATAAATACTGATGTTATAATCATAGTTTGAACAATACGTGACATTCACGATGTTGGTCGTTGCATTATATCCTGGTGGAGCTCGAACATCCACCCAGTTTTTATCAGGTAATAACATAGCAAATTTATAGATGCCATATTCATCGTTCTTCCATGATTTTAGACCACTGGTGTCAATAGCAGTGATATTGAAATTCCATGAGAAAGGATCATTTGTCGTGTTTACAGCGGAATCCCATGTATTATTGCTACAAGCCCATCGAGTTTGATTGAGAGGTTTGAAACTTATTTTGATAATCCTTGTAGAACTATTGACGATTGTCTGGGTACAATTAGTAGTAATAAGTTTTACTTCGTTTTTCGGCCAGAGAAGCTTAAAACTAGCATTTCCCGTCACATTTTCATACCGCAGATACATGTTGAGATTTCCACCAGTTGTGTGATTGAACGAGCTGCTTTCACTTCCTTGATCGTACCAAGCGGTAATGTCGATATAATCTAAATATATCCAACCGTATTTTGCAGTGACATTGACAGTGAAATAATATTCGCTATTTACATCAAGCAGACCAGTCGCGTTGTTGAGCTTCGAACCACTAGTATTTCGTAAATCATAACTATTAATCACCGGAGGAAACGGCCTTATATATTGGCATCGGGCATCCGCTATATCCGGGATATATTCAATATTATCGTTCAGGTCAATAGCATTGGAATAAAACCAATAATATCCATATACATCTGGAAAGTTAAAATTCCATGTCCAAGGAATGCTGGTGTCAGGATTGCTTGCATTATTCCATTTCGTGTATCCTGATTGTTCGCTTCCAACACCATCCCATGTCGGTGGTGTTGTCCAATATTTCCTTACAAATACATTATCCACTAATGCATAATTTCCGGAATTCATACTTACTCCATGTACATGTGAAACAAGGTAATCAACGGTCGTTTTTGTTGAATCAGTCACTGAACGAGCGCTATCACCAGCCGGTGCGGATGGTGTGATTTTTGATGAATAGGTAGAACCGGATACATTTATTTTCATGTGATACCAGGTGCCTGTAGAGACAACAGGAAACGCAGCTCCTAGTTGGGTCCATGTCGTCGGAGCAGAAAATTCAAAAAAACCTCCATCACCTGCAGAATTCTGTAACCGCCAACAATATCCGTTTGTCCAAGAAAGGCTATTTACTCTCCATCCGAATTGATGGATAATCCGCGGGGTTCCCGCTAGATAGACATCATATTCGATAATTCCGTTTAGGATTTTGTAATTAGTACGAATCCTTGTATCCTGATATGTTCTATTTGCAGGAATGGAATTGTCGGGCAGATGTTTGAGCGCTGGACTCGGGTTTCCTTGACTTTGATTAACAAAAATAGAATCAGTGTTCCATGAGTTCATCACCCATTTACTAAGACCATTTGAGAAATCATCGAAGAAATAAAAAGTATTATCCCCGCTACTTGTCGTTGATGCATTCGTATTGCCGTAATACAAGAAAATGTAGGAATCATTGCGTGAATTATTGACCCAGAAGGTCGCTTGTGTTCCAGCGGTATAGTTTTTCAACCAATAGGAGAGTTCTGTTGAATTATCTGAATAGCTAACGAAGCGAATATCATCGAAATCGCTTTGAGCATGACCATTACAGGTAACGTTTCCACCGCTATTGTTCCCGATGACAATCTTCATCTGATATCCCCCGTTTTTTCCTGATATGTTCAGCTGTTTTCTATATTGCCAGTTGGGGTTCCACCAGCTTGAATTTTGAGAAGAGTAATAATACCAGATCGTTATGTTTTTCGTATCATCGCTTGCGGTTGCGCTAATGGAAAAGGGGGACACTGTGATGTTATACGGGGTGATAGGGTCAACCTGGGAGTTTGGTTTTGATGTATCGTATCCGCATTGCGTATCGTAATCTGGGGAGGAGGGCGGATCTTCTGTGTTTCCTGCTGTGTCATGTGCTACACTGTAGAACCGATATTGACCATTTCCATTGGGAAAATTGAAACTCCAGCCCCAGGGCGTTGTTTCGTCTTGACCATACGAAACTGCGGCATTCCAGCTTGATACGTTGTTTGATCGATAACGGTAGTGAAGCGTGATGTTTTTCACTCCAGAATGAGCATCATTTGAAGTAGTGACTGTAATTATGAGGGGATTACTTGTGGCATTGTGCCAATAGGGAGTAATTGCATCGACTTGTGATGAGGGTTTGATGGCATCGTAACCACCAGTCGTATCATTGCCTGTAAAATATTCTATATTGGTATCATTATCAATCGCAAGGCTGTAGAAACGATAATAACCGGTTCCGAGAGGAAATGTAAATACCCAGGAGATTGTGTTCCAGGGGGTTGTATCGACACCAAATAAATAGGAGTTGGACCAGGTATTATTATCTGAGCTGTAGTAATAGTATAATGTCACATTCTGTAAGCCACTACCGTTAAAATCTGTTGCCTGTGCTGTTATCCAAAGCGATGAGCTACGCCAGTAGGGGCTAATCGCGTCTACTTCAGAATAGGGTTTTGAGGAGTTATATGCGCATTCTGTATCGTTATCCGGTGTAGTCGGAGGGTCTTCAGCATTACTAGCGTTATCAACTGCGATACTGTAGAACTGATAGAAACCTTTGGCTCTTGGGAAGGTGAAAATCCAAGACCATGGGACAGCTGTATCTGAACTAAAAAGCTGCCAGGATCCCCAGGGAGATGCATTATCAATTCTATATCGATAATATAACAAAATATTTTGTAATCCACTAAGAGAATCACTTGCGGTCGAACAATTGATGACCACATCCCTATCTGGTTCAACATACCAATAGGGAGTGATATTATCTAATCGCGACGAAGGTTTGACCGTGTCAATACCACATGACGCATCGAAACTAGGTATAACTGGAGCAGCTTCTGTGTTTAACTCTCCATCAATTGCCTTACTATAAAATCGATAATATCCATCACCCTGCGGAGGTGTAAACGACCAGGAATATGGGCTCGTCGTGTCATTGGTTCCATATTTGTTCCAACCAGACCAGCCTGATACATTATTTGCACTATAGTTATAATATAGGCTAAGCTCTTTTATTCCGGTTCCATTATCAGAGGCTGTGACTGAAATCTGTAACAGTGTTGTTTTTTGCCAATAGGGTGATAGAGTATTGACTTTTGAGATTGGATATTCATTATCATATGTCCAGGTGAGATTGACATCAGCAATCGTGGGAGTCAGATAGGTATTGCCCGTGAGATTGATCCTCCATTGCACCCAGCGTTTATCAGGAACCTGACTGATAGATGAATACCAGGTTGCTGTAGAAAGATTGACTTGTGTTTCAGCAGTCCGCATCCAGGTTGTGATGGTTGTACCAGAAGGTGCAGTATTTCCGACGTTTATGTTGTTGTAATCAGGTGCATTCCTGGTGGTATCATACGCTGATGAAAGCAGGCTGCCTGTAGAATAATAACCACTCTCATTTCGCTCCACAGTCACATTCACGAAGTCGACATACACATGTTCGTTGTTGTTAAGTCCGACGACCCTCCATCGTATCTGGAAGTTCGACTTGAAGTACTGTGAATCTGTAATCTTCTGTGAGTATTGGGTCCATACGTCAGTCCCAAAATTATCTAATCGTGTGATCTGATCCCAGTTTGTCCCATCGTAGTAATCGAGATAATATTCTCCGTCATCGACGTTATCCTCATATGCCCAAAATTTCACATAAATCGCAGTGACATTGGAACCTGAGCAGTTCATACCAGGCGAAAGTAAGTTTCCTGAGGCGCCCCCAGACCCACCCGCTCCATCGAAATCCGCTGAGTAGGCGCTCGCATATGACCGGTCACCTTCCTTATTCCAATTATTTCCTACTGGATCCTCAGACCAGCCAGAAGGTGGCCAGCTTCCCTCGAATCCCTCGTTATGAATGCGCGAAAAATTACGAAGGTAATAATGCTCCTGTAAATGAAAAGATCCGTTACTCACATTGATGTTCGTCTTTGTTCCGTTATTGAAATCACTTGTACTGGTTTGCAGCCAGTTTTCTGAGGCAAGATTATAGGCAAATGCTATGGCATCACCGAATCGGAACAGAAGAACATGAACACCAGGCGTGAGGACTTGAGAGACCTCAGAACAGGTGATATTGGAGGAAAAATTTGGGATATACACAGAATCATTAATCCAAGAATAGTCTACGGTCTGATTTCCATTGTCACAGTGTAAAAATTTTAAATCAGCATTCAAATCAGTATTACTCCAACTTGTTCCATTGACTGCGGTAATAGTCAAATCAGCGCAGCCAACGGTTGTAAAAAGTACGGTCCAGTTTCCACCGATGAGCGGATAACTGTGATTGTTGATAATCGTGATATCACAAGTATTTTCATTTTTCCCCATCAGTAAAACCATTGGTAGTATGGAAGCGGTTAACAAAAGAGTCATCACAACAATGATAAAAATTCTCTTCAGACCATCTGACCCATGTGACCAAAAACCATTACTCCCCTGCCGAGTTCTAATAAAAACCAACGTGTTGATTTTCTTATGTATTGGTTCCTTTAGTTTGGTTCGAGGATATTGAGAAATCGCTGTTCGTATGGACTCCTGAGTGCTTTTAGATTCGGTTGGGTCGTTGTACGAATCTGTTGTTTTACCCAAAGACTTATCTTCATTTGATTGCGTGTGTTGCTTATTAAGGATGTTATCAACGAGTTTCTCGATTCTTGCTTCAGATACTTCCTGTTTTTTTTGCTTATAACAACATCGTAATTCGTCTTCAGAGAGCAGGTTCTTTTGTTTCAGAGTTGGTTCAAAAACACTAGTGATCATGGAAAAGAACAGACAAAAATCACCGATGATTACCTGAAAAGCTATTGAGGAGGTTTCTTTGTCATCGACGAGTATCTTAATCGTCCAGCTACCAGGGTTCGCTTTCTGTGAGATTCTGAGATAAAACGAGTAAGTTGTGTTATCCTTAGAGCAGCGAGACGGATCGATAGACGAGGTATCATATTTGCTGGTATCCTTCCATACACCATTGTCGTATTCCCATTTGTAGTAATTCCTCTCAGATCGAATTTGTTGTTCTGGTTCTGTATTTCCATTGAAGGCGATGATGCAGATTTTTTCATGCTCAGCTGGGAGCGACACATCGAGGTACTGGAAAACACCTGCGATGAGAACAGAATCACCAAGTGACACGTGAGACGGAGAAGAAAGGTTGTTCTCCGGGGATGCCTCAACACAATTCAGGCTGATAAGAAGAAACGGCAGTATCACTAGAATAATGACTGCTTTTCTGTCTATGCCATAGGCTCGCAACCCATCCGAAATATGCATCCGAAAAAAGTATCACTTTTCCTTATTTATACCTTCCTTTCATCTTTGTTGTTTATTAGGTGAATCAGCATAATACCTGTTCAGCACTTCTAATGCCTTAACTGTAATCCATTTACTTGGTTCTCCTTTCGTTTCAATGTTTACCTGATACCGTCCGTTATACGTGTTCTCCAGTATCCATTTGCCTTGTGCATCTTGTTTTGAAATCATAATATTGATAGCCTCTTGCATCCGTTGGTCATGATATCCCAGTTTTGTTAAAATCCCAAGAATCTCCAATGCATCGGTTTGATACATCAGTGGAAAACCGAATTTCAGCCACCCTGGTTTTGGTATACGATCCAGGTTATGACTGCTTTTAAAAACATGATGTAACAAAAAGTACTCAGCTCCGTGTTCAATTGTCCTTTTCACTTCAGCATTCCTTTTGTTTTCAGGGATTTCGGTTAAAGCTTTTAATGTTTTGACTGCACCCATATGACAGGAATGTTTGCTGAAGCATCCCGTTTTTAATCGATCGTATGGCCAGCCTTTTGGTGGTTCTGCTATCCGGTCATCGAACCGTTGGTAGTTGGTGATCCATTCAATCCCTTGTTTTATCCGAGGATCGTTCAGATATCCGAGGCGAATCAAGCTCCAGATCATATTTCCTGTAAGACAGGGGATGACTTCACTGTGACGTCCTCCGCCTTTTTTGGTATTTGAGGAGTAAGCATAACCTCCGCTTTCTACATCCCGGGAATAAGAAAGGATATATTCGCATGCGCTTCGAATACGGTCATCGTTTCCATCAGCCCCGAGTTCAGCAAGAATCATGAGTTGCCAGACGGTCCCTTTGTATTTCGCAGAATAGAACCTCTCAGGTTCTTCCCAATATCCTTTGTTCTTCTGCTTTGATAAAATCACTGGCACACTGCCTGTTTTCATAATCTCTTGTTTTGCTTCTTTTACCTCTGAATTCTTATCTGGTTTTTCTAACAGATTGCGCAGGGTAAAATATCGTACTGAAGGATTGTTTTTTTCCAATAGCCATTCGGTGGGATCAGCCTGAAGCCAAGATTTCCAGAATTCCATGCGCATTTATCCTTTGATTGTTTCTTCAAATATTCATTTCCATACACTCATAACCGAAGACTTCTTCTTTGTTGATTATGTTAATTCAGATTGTTGACTGTATTAAATTTTTGAACTTGTTTATCGTGCTGTTTTATCTTCATTAATTTTTCCGAGAAACTGTTTTACCTTTGTTGAAGCATCCGATATTAACGGTTCCCCATGTCCGCTGAGCATCACTTTAAAATCAAGTGTTTTAAGTGTCTGAATCGATTGATAGACTTTCTCAATATCCCATGTAACGCTTTTTGGCGGACCTTGGACGACCCCATCCTTGCACCCCAGGGTATCACCAATGAAGAGAACCTTTCGTTTAGGGTCATATAACGCGATGCTTCCGGGGGTATGACCCGGGAGATGAAGGACGGTCAAGCCAGCGATGGTGTCACCGTTGTCGAGTATTTCATCAACGGGGAATGGTCTTACTTGGAGGAATAATCCAAGCACTTTGAAAAGCATCCTCATTGTTCTTCGTGGGGTCTGGCGTGGTTTTTTACCAGCGATAATATCAGCATCCAGGGGATGAGCAGCGATACTCGCACCGGTGATGCTACGCAGCTCCCGGGCGTTTCCGATATGATCGATATCGCAATGTGTTAGAAGAATAGTTTTCAGGTCTGATGGGTTTTTATGAAGGACATCGGTGATATAACGAAGGATCTTCTTTGTTTTCCGTGGCATGCCCGTATCGATGAGCATCAGCTCAGGACCATCGATGAGATAGCAATGAGCGGAAATGCCTTCTATTACATGTATTCCTGGGACAATCTCCATGATAGTACCCCGGCTGATTTGAGATAATCCAACCGCTATTTAAATTCATTCGAAATGAAAACTTTTTTGATTTTGTTGTATAGAAATTTTTAAGAACCATGTTGGATTGTAAGAAATATCGCTAAGTGGAGGTTTTCATATGAACATACCAGTGAAAAATAATGTTTCATGGGTCGGGAAAATCGATTGGGATCTTCGGAAGTTCCATGGCAACGAGCTGTCCACGCATCGAGGCTCGACCTATAATTCGTATCTTCTCAAAGAAGAGAAAGTTGCTCTTATCGATACAGTGTGGGGTCCGTTTGCAAAGGAGTTTGTAAAAAATCTTTCTTCGGAAATCGACCTGAAAAAAATCGATTATGTGATAGCGAATCATGGGGAGACCGACCATAGTGGTGCACTTCCTGAACTGATGAGGAAGATACCTGATACACCAATATACTGCACAGCGAATGGTGTGAAATCCTTAAAGGGGCATTATCATGAGAACTGGGATTTCAAGGTGGTGAAAACCGGTGATCGACTCAGCCTTGGCAAAAAAGAACTGGTGTTCATTGAGGCACCGATGCTGCATTGGCCTGATTCGATGTTCTGTTATCTTACGGGGGATAATATCCTGTTTAGCAACGATGCGTTTGGGGAACATCTCGCTTCGGAGTTTATGTTCAACGATCTTGTTGATCAATCAGAGCTGATGTATGAAGCACTGAAGTATTATGCGAATATTTTGACGCCTTTTAGTCCACTGGTGGAGAAGAAAATAAAGGAAGTCTTATCGTTGAATCTCCCCGTTGATATAATCTGTACGAGCCACGGGGTCATCTGGCGAAAGAACCCGAAACAAATCATTGAGACCTATCTGAAATGGTCGAACAAGTACAAGGAAAATCAAATCACAATTCTGTATGATACCATGTGGAGTGGGACGCGAGTCATGGCTGAGCAGATCGCAAAAGGAATTGTCCAAGGAGATTCGGCTGTGACTGTTAAACTCATCAACATAGGACATAGTGATAAGAACGATGCAATCACGGAAATCTTCAAATCCAAGGCAATCCTGGTTGGCTCACCCACCATCAACAAAGGGATTCTTACTGCGGTCGCCTCGCTACTTGAAGAGCTCCGCGGTTTAAGTTTCAAGGAGAAGAAAGCAGCGGCGTTCGGCTGCTACGGTTGGAGCGGGGAGTCAGTTCATCTTATTACCGATCATCTAAAAGCAGCAGGATTCTCGGTGGTTGATGATGGGTTGAAACTGCTTTGGAACCCTGATGAAGCAGGAAGGAAATCCTGCGTTGATTACGGGAAAAACCTTGCGAAGAAACTCTAATCAACAGAAGGCACTCAACTTCAATCGGTATATGCAGATGCATATGCAGATACTTGTGCACATTCTTAGAAAATTATTATTGCATGTTGATATTCTCTTTCAATCATTAATTACTAGAATAAAAAAAAAGAAATGGAATCAAGATATGAGAATATTTATATAATGACTTACTTTATTTTAAGATTGGGGATATTGATAATGAACAATAAAAAAATGAAAAGTAGTCTAATTTTTCTTCTTATCGCGGTGATTATTTTTTCTACAGCGACCTCGTTTTCTGGCAGTAATTTTTCTCAACAAAAAGATATTGCATCACCCTTGAAGTCTATTACCTTTGTTGAGAAATCCACAGGTCTTCAAACCCCTGCAAAAGAAGGAGGGAACACCGAGTACGAACTTGCTGATATGAACAACGACGGAAATTTAGATGTTATCTCTGTTGGTGATCATGGGTCTCCGAATATCAACAGCCCGCAACATGGGATTATGGTGTGGCTTGGTAATGGGATGGGAACCTGGTCTGTCATCCAAGTCGGGGATTTCGGGTACGGTGGCATTGAGGCAGGTGACCTCAACTTAGACGGATACCTTGATGTAGTGTGGGGCATCCATCATAATTATGCCACCCCGGGTTCTGGTTTTGGTGATACATTGATAGGGGCGGCGTTGGGTGATGGGTCTGCTTCAAATTGGATTCCCTGGGCTACTGGTCTTGGGACCGGTGGGGAAGATTGGGGGATGTTTGAGTGTGGTCTTGCTGATTTTGATTGTAATGGTCGGCTTGATCTTATTTCTCAATCATTTGGTTATGGCAACGGGTATCATGTGTACCAAAATCATGGTGATGGAACGTGGACACAGGTCTGGGTGTTAACAGATGGAAATAACAATAATATGCTCGAGATCGCTGATTTTAATGCAGATGGGTTACCTGATTTTGCAGGGAATCGAGAGGGGACCCATGTTTTTTTTGGTGATGGGACTTTCAATTTTACGATGACTCAAATTGGTCTACCGGGGGGATTATGGAATGGTCTGGACTGCGGTGATATGAACAATGACGGCTGGGATGATCTTGCGGTTGGGAGTAGTTCCAATGGGCTACGCTGTTATGTCTATGACGGAGAAAATAACGATTGGGATTCGATATCTACAGGTCTTCCAACATCTGGTGAGTATTACCCCCAGTTTGGTGATATTGACGGCGATGGATATCTTGATATTGTCGGGTATGTGGGTCCAACTGGGTACTCCTACCTTGGCGATGGGAACGGAAATTGGGTCCTTGACGGCTCGTTTTCCATGACATCTCCTGGTTCTTTCTCCGGATTCCTTGTCGATGGAGATTTCGATCATGATGGCCGCGAGGATGTTGTAGTACAGGCTGAACAAGGCAGTTGGCCTTCATATCAAAATATTCTGAAAGCATTTTCTCCCTGGCTTGAGCCGACAAGTTTGTCTGCGTTGATACAATCACCACATGGGGGGGAGACGTTCAGAAGCGGCTCCATTCGGAATATCCGCTGGCTTTCAGCGGTTCCCGCGCCTCAGGGTGAATCCACGGTCGATATTCTCCTTTCTCGTAATGGGGGTTCTGGTCCATGGGAGCCTCTTGCGACCGATATTCCGAACAATGGATGTTATCAATGGCTAATCGGTGCGAGTGGATCTGAGAATTGCCGGATCAAGGTGATTGTGACCACATCTGAATCAAGTGCTTCTGCGATATCTGAATCTGATTTTACTATCCTAGGATTTGATGTCGATGCCCATGGTCCGTATTATGGGTCATTAGGTCAAATGATTCAATTTACTGGGACTGCGGAAAATGGGAACCCACCCTATGATTTTTTCTGGGATTTTGGTGATGGTAACACTGCTATTGTTCAAAATCCGACGCATAGCTATTCCGAGGAATGGAATTACACCGTGATGTTATCGGTCACCGATGCAGATGATCTCACCGTTACGGATACGACCTGGGCTTTGATTACTGGGACCAATGCTCCTCCAAATACTCCTGACATATATGGGCCTTCGAAGGGCAAACCTCTCCTGAACTATAAGTATATTTTTGTTGCAACAGACCCTGATTTGGATACTGTCTTTTATTATGTTGACTGGGGGGATAATACCTCGAGTGGATGGTTTGGGCCATATAGCTCTGGCGTACAAGAATCAGCGGTACATAATTGGACTGAGAAAGGGACGTACTCTGTGAAAGTGAAAGCCAAAGATATCCATGGTGCTGAGAGCGACTGGGGAACGCTATCTGTGAAGATACCGTTTTCTTATGACAAGCCGGTCCTACCTATCTTCAAATGGTTTTTTGAACGGTTTCCTCATGCGTTTCCTTTCCTGCGGTATCTTTTGGAATTTCATTGATTAACCATTCTTTTTTTTTCTTTTTTATGAAAGTAAAACAAGAAAATAAGTATATATAAATATATATCTTTTTGAAGAAGAATTATCGTTTCAATGTCACGCCGCGTTGGTTCTGATATGTCCCAGACCGCTCATGATACAAAGCTTTTGGTGTCTGTTCGAGGTGCTCAAAGACAATCTGGCAAAACCGATCACCAATGGGGATTTCAACTTCTTTGTCACTAGCATTAAAACAGCCAAAGGTCAGCGTCCCGTGAAACCCAGCATCGACCTTGCCGAAGCTTGCCATGATCCCTTTGCGAGCGTAACTAGAACGGATCCATAACTGCGAAGTAATCTGAGGACCCATCTTGACGAATTCTTTTGTGCTAATCGCAAACCAGGTGAGTGGTGGGATCATCGCGACACCTTCTTTGATATGTTCATCAATGGTACGGAGATAGATTTCATCGATAGAAAGATCATACCCATTCGGTGTCAGATTCTTCTGGATGAACGGTTCAATACCTAGTTCATCGCTTTTAAGTGCTTGCTCGATATCGACATCAGAAAGAACAGCCATAGATACCACATCATCTCCTCATGAAATCGTAATTTTTTTAATAATGATATCCTGAACAGGTTTATCGTTCCTACCAAGCTTCACCTGAGAGATTGCATCGATGATCTCCATGCCTTCGACAACCTTTCCGAACACCGGGTGTGCACTTGAATACGGTTTCTTATCAAAATCAAGATAACAGTTATCAACGACATTGATAAACCATTGACTCCCACCAGTGTTCGGTCCACGGTTCGCCATCGCAATCGTCCCACGCACGTTACTCAGGTCCTTGTGAAACTCATCTTTAATCGTGTATCCTGGGCCACCGGTACCAGTTCCCTCCGGACATCCACCTTGGATCATGAACTGGGGGATCACCCGATGGAAAATCAAGCCATTGTAGAACCCTTGGTTCACGAGTTTTATGAAATTCCCGGTGGTAAGTGGTGCTTTATCTTCATACAGTTCAAGAGTAAATTTGCCTTTATTTGTCTCAAAAATCGCTTTTCTGTTCCCCATGTCTTCTCAGCTCCTGCTTATGAACTTAATATGATGATGTTATTGATGACGATATCGGTAGTTGGTTTCCCGACTGTTTCACTCTCACTTTTATCTTGAGGTTGGGTTGCGATTGTTTGTACGACATCAAGACCTTCGATAACTACACCAAAAGCAGCATAGTTCCCATCAAGGAACGACTGCGCTCCATCACAGATGAAGAATTCCGCGGCTCCGCCGACTTTTGCCCCGGTGCTTGCCATGGAAATTGCGCCATCCACGTGTTTGACATCGCTGGTCTCAAACGGGATGTTCCCATACGGACTGGTTTTCCGTGTCCCATTTGGGTAATACCCGCCACTTTGAATCATAAAGTTATCACCGATTCGATGGAAAATCACCCCATTGTAAAACCCATCATTTACCAGTTTTACAAAATTATCGACGGTCTCTGGCATTTTATCTTTGGACAATTCCACCTTGAAGGTTCCGAAGCTTGTATCGAAGAGTGCGATGGGATTTCCTTCAGGCATATTGTCGTCCGGATTCGATATTAGATTTTGGGATACCACGACTGCGACAACAGCGATTACAATAACGATGAGTATCAATGCGAGGTACATCCATTTTCGTGATGATTTCTGTAGTTTTTGAGGTGGATTGTCTACCCGCTTTCTTGGTTGCTCTATTGGACTCATTTTTTTCATTCCCCACAACAAGTTATGTTCGTATCTGGGATGCTGCATCCTCTTTTAAAAGTTTTCAAAATCCTTGGCTTGTTTTTTATTGGATGGTAAACGAGTCACCCTCTGATTGTAATCTATTTTGAGCGGTATCGATTGCGACAATCCAGAATCCAATGGTTTGACCAGTGGGAAATTGTCCGAGTTCAACACCAAAAAGAGGTGCATTTGATTGATTAATTAGCGGGTCTTCCTCATGGCGGTTTTGAACGGGATAGGCTCCGTATCGATACATCTCATAGGCCACTGTGTCGGTTCCATTATACCAGTAGAGAGTAATGTTGCGAATAGCAAATGGTCCTGTTGAGGTTACGTTTGCGTAGATAATCATGTTGCTGGTGTTGGTGGGATTCGCAGGGCTATATGATAAGGTGTTGATCTGAGGACCCCAGGTATGGCCGGTTTCGTTCAGGACAATCCAGCGTGTTTGAGTCGACGTCAGATATTGGGCGTCTATGGCTTTTACGGTGAGAAGATGATCACCAAGGGGCAGTTCTGTTGTATCCCATGAGAGACTCCAGTTGGTTGTGCCGACAGCTACGTGGGTGATGTTATCCAAAGTGATCTCAATATGGTCAACAGCGAGATTATCTGAACTCTGTCCTGAGATATCAAGGAGCCCTTGTTCAAGAATCACGCCATCAACCGGGGTGTCAATCGAAAGACATGGAGGTCGTCCATCAATCAACTGAATGGGTCGTTCGTCTGATATGTTTCCTCCATCCGCGATCGTGATTAGATGAGTGCCAAGGGTCGCTCCCGAGGTGTCCCACGCATAGGACCAGCCCCCGTTCGTAACGGAAAGCTCGATCACAGGAGGCTCATGATCAAAGGAAAGAAAGACCGGATCTGTCGTCGCAATCCCGGAGATGAGCACCGTGTCTCCGATATTTGCAATGGGTGTTTCAAACAGCGGGGTGTCCGGGGTGACGATCTGCACCCGGTCGCTTGTGGTCTCAATAGAAACATCCAGAGAAAAATCAATGATCTCATGGGTGAACCGGTTATGATTTTTGAAGATGAGATACAGGTCTGTTTCTTCCATTGAACAAGTCAGGATCGCATTGACCGCGGCATCGATACTGCCGTTAAATCTGATATAGCTAAACGCTGTTCCTTCCTGGTATCGTTGAAAATTTGCTGAATCGAGCAACAATATATCGATGTTGCCTAGAAATTCATATCTGCCGATTCCTTCGTTCGTGAAATGTTTCTGTGATTGATACCCGCTGCTGGTGAACGACAGGCGAAATTGAAATACAGGCAGTTGAGTCGCCTCAGGGGTCATCTTCCGGGGTTTGCGTGAGGCATCCATTAGAGTGATTCTAAATGATTTATCCTCCCCGGTTTTAAGACTGCGAAAGGTATTATGGCAGGCGAGCTGCCAGGGTTTCTTCAGGTTTCCCTCTTGGATTAAAAAAAGGTACTCCAGATTTTTCCCTAATTCAAAACTGCATTGTCCCTGAGAATCCGTATAGCTCCAGGTGGTGATCGTCAGCCCGGTGATGCTATCTGGGGTTTTATCAATCCGTTCATTAATCTTACCAAACAATAACGTGAAGAGTTTTCCTTTGAGAAACTCAGGGAGCGTATCCCAAAGGTTTTGTATCTTTTCTGAGAACAGGTTCTTATAAAACGTGATATCCTTTGGACCCTTGACTAAGACGACGACTCGGGCGCCGTCCACCGGCTGTCTAAACAGGTCTTTGATCGTAAAATCCACGGTGATCCGGTCTTCTTCATGGATGTAGCGTGCGGTGTCCTGCAGGATGGTGCCGTCCCCGCGCCATTGGTAGATCGCGGACATGTTCTTTCCCCAGCCATACGCGTAGACATCAGGCTCATCCACTGCGCCACCGGTGTCGCTCCACCAGTTGTCGTTCTCATGCCAGCCTCGCTCATAGAATTCCCGCCAGACATGATCCTCGCCGACGTTACAGGCGGCTATTGAGGGGATGAGTGCGGCTCGTTGCGCAGCAATCGCTATCTTTTGTAGCTCTCCGCACCAGCCGTTATGCTCATGAGCGATCACCGAGGCTTGTCCTGGTCGGTCCCCGGTCGCTTGGTTGGGGACGGTTTTTCCGACCCAGTAGCTGATTGCTTCAATCGCGGTGGGATGCTGGTTGATACATACGCTCCAGAGTCGTGCCCCTGGTTGGTCATACGATTGGCAGTCCCAGAGATACTGGATTGTGGAGAGTTTTTCTTTAAGCAAGGGGTACCCTAAATCATTATGTTCAAAGAGGTAATTTCGCCACAATGGTCCGTAGACCGTGTCGATATCTTCGTTTGTTATCTTCGGATGGACGACATACCAGTAATAAATCTCAGAGGGAAGCGTAAAATATTTCTCTGTTCCGTCTTCAAGGACTCGATAGCGAATCGTGGAGGAGTAATTCCCAGTCCCGTCATCATAGTCTATGATGTCCGCATAGGAGATCCATTGATCATGCTCGTAGAGCGACTCTGCGTTTTCTTTCAAAAGCAATGCGGAAGGAACCCGCCCCATAGGGCAGCAGGCGATGGAAAACGCAATCTCATCAGTATATTTTGTAGAGGAA
>JBFYMQ010000003.1:0-48613 GCA_041304825.1 Thermoplasmatales archaeon | reverse complement strand
AGCGTAAATTTAAAGACTTGTGACCTATCCTGGTATGAGGATACCTATGGATTTCCAACTGACCGAACAGCAAAAATTATTCAAAAAAACAGTCAGAGAGTTTGCTGAAAAAGAAATTAAACCACTCGCCCCAAAAATCGACAAAGAAGAATATTTTCCCTGGGAATTGTACAAAAAGATGGGAAAACTCGGTCTGATGAGTATGACGGTGCCAAAGAAATACGGTGGAGCCGGCATTGATAAAATCTGCTACATGATTGCATTGGAAGAAATCTCTCGGGTCTGCGGGTCAACTGGTCTTACCGTCGAGGCACATAACAGCCTAGGCGTCGGTCATATCTATGAAAAAGGAACCGAGGAGCAACGGAAAAAATACCTCCCGCAGATTCTGCACGGAGAAGCGATCGCAGCCTGGGCGCTCACCGAACCAAACGCAGGCTCCGATGCAGCCTCATTACAAACCACCGCAGTCCTTGAAGGAGACGAATGGGTGCTGAATGGAACGAAACAGTTCATCACCAGCGGAGATATCGCAGCAGTAACCACCGTCATGGCTAAAACAGATAAGACACTCGGGGCAAAAGGCATTAGCGCCTTCATCGTCGAGAAAGACACACCAGGTTTCACAGTAGGTGTCCTTGAGGATAAACTCGGGTTGAGAGGAAGTCGAACCGCAGAACTCATCCTTGAAGATTGCCGGATCCCAAAAGAACACCTGCTTGGAGAAAAGAACCTAGGCTTTGTCGGTGCGATGACGATCCTTGATCGTGGGAGAACCGCGATAGGTGCCATGGCAGTTGGTATCGCCCAAGCTGCCCTTGACGAAAGCATCTCGTACGCAAAACAACGCGAGCAGTTCGGCAAACCCATTGGAAAAAATCAAGCGATCCAATGGATGATAGCGGATATGGCAACCGCGATTGATGCCGCCCGGTTACTTGTCATGCGAGCAGCATATCTCGAAGAAAAAGGAGTACCGTTTAGCATCGAAGCATCCATGGCAAAACTGTTCGCCTCAGAAATCGCGATGAAAGCAACCAGGGATGCGATTCAGATTCATGGGGGTCATGGGTACATGCGTGACTTACCTTTAGAACGGTTCTACAGAGACATTAAACTAACCCAGATTGGTGAGGGAACCTCAGAGGTTCAACGTATGGTTATCGCCAAACGCCTTGGACTCTAACCGATTTACAAGGGGGGCTGCAAAAAGATGAAAACAAAAGAGATAAAATGTGAAACAGTTTTTAAAAAAGACAGATACGAAGAGCTCTATAAGACGTTTTCCTGGAAAGTACCAACCCATTATAATTTCGGTTTTGATGTCGTGGATCAATGGGCAGAAGACCGCACAAAACTTGCGTTGATATCCATAGACAGAACCGGAGAAAAACCACGATATCACACGTTTTATGACCTCAAAGTACAATCAAACCAGTTCGCAAACGTTCTGCGAAAACTGGGAGTAAAAAAAGGGGATCGCGTGTTAGTCATCCTGCAAAGTATCCCTGAATGGTACATCGCATTGATCGGGATGTTCAAGCTGGGGGTCGTCCCCATGCCAGGAACCGTCCTGCTCACATCAAAAGACATCGAATATCGAGTGAACCGGTCTGAAGCATGCATGGTCCTGACCGATCTTGATCACGCGGACCGTGTCGAAGCAGTAAAAAAGAACTGCATGACATTAAAACAGATCATGCTGGTAGACGGGAAACGTGATGGATGGTTGAACTATACAGAGGAAATGAAGGATTCCTCCAAAGAATTATCTCAAAAGGATATCGGCAAAACCCGCGCGGATGAGCCGCTCCTTATTTATTTTACCTCAGGAACCACAGGACATCCAAAGATGGTACTTCACACCCATAGCTATGCCTTAGGTCATGAGGTCACCGCGAAATTCGCTCAGGCGCTGACGAAGTGTGACCTGCATTGGACCGTCTCTGAGACCGGATGGGCAAAGGCAGCCTGGGGAAAACTCTTTGGCCAGATGATCGTAGGAGCCGCAATCATACAATGGGAGACACCAGGTCGTTTCGACGCAGATGGACTGCTTCGAGCCATGGAGAAATATGGGGTGACAACGTTTTGTGCACCACCCACAGTGTACCGGATGCTTATTCAGATGGATCTCTCACAGTACAAACTGAAACTCCGCCATTGTATGAGCGCAGGAGAACCATTGAACCCAGAGGTGATCAGAGTCTGGAAGGACGCCTACAGCCTTGAAATCTACGATTTCTTCGGGCAGACTGAGACAGTCTGTGTCTTGTCCAACTACCCGTTCATGCCAATAAAATATGGCTCGGTTGGGAAACCAACACCAGGTCATGACGTCCGAATCGTGGATGACAACGCAAAAGAACTCAAAATCAACGAGGTCGGCAACATCGCCTTGTACATCGGTGATGTACGACCACCAGGGCTTTTTAAGGAATACTGGAAAGACCCAGACATCATGAAACGATCGTTCAAAGATAATTATTATTTCACAGGTGATCAAGGATACAAGGACCAGGATGGGTATTTCTGGTTCGTCGGCCGAGATGATGATATCATTAAATCCTCAGGATACCGGATTGGACCCTTCGAGGTTGAATCAGCACTCATCGAACATGACGCAGTTGCAGAATGCGCAGTCGTCGGTGCTCCAGACCCTGAAGGAACCCGCGGGATTGTGGTCAAAGCCTATGTTGTTCTTGCCAAAGGATACAAACCATCAGAGACCCTGACAAAAGAACTTCAGGAGCATGTAAAAAAAGTCACCGCACCCTATAAATATCCCCGCATCATCGAATATATGGAAGAGCTGCCAAAGACAATCTCTGGGAAAATACTCAGACGAGAACTTCGGAATAAGTAAAAAAAAATTCCTTTTTCTTTTATTTTTCTTTTTCCCTGAAAAGATTTTTCAAAGACAGGTAGACATAGCGTAAGATCAACGGCGTCCGATATTTCCTAAAACTAATTTGTCCCCCAGTCACCCCAATGATGAGCCGAGCGAATTTCTTATCACGCATCATCAATCGAACGATCTTCTCAGAATCCTTTCCCCATTGGTTGTTGAACCGACCCAGTGCTTTAAGGTCTTTGCCAAAATCATCATCCCATAAAATCTGATATCGTGATAAAAAACGATAGCTCAGGTCATGATACTTGAGACCTTTCGCGATGACATCTGCAGCGATTTGCCCGGAGACCATTGCATAGTAAATCCCTTCACCGGTGATTGGATTGATAAAGCCGGCTGCGTCTCCGCAGAGGACCACTCGATTACCATAGGTGTTTTCAAGCGGGAAGATAGGGAGAGTCGCACCTTTCAGGTTTTCAACAGGGAAATCAGCGGGGAGCAATTTCTGCTCTTGTAGGGTCGCGATGAACTTCTCATATGTCTCCTTCAAAGGGATTCTTGGTTTTTCTTTTGAGACTGCTGATTGGAATTCACCGATACCGATATTTACCGTGTTTTTCTTTGGGAACACCCAGGCGTACCCAGCGATCCCATGTGCTTTGATGAATAGGTAAATCAAGCGTTTCTTTGTAAAAAACGTTGTCAGTTGCTTGGGAGTCATGGGTTGTTCCTGCATCAGACAGACGCAGAGCACCTCAAGTTTTTTTGATAAATTCGTTTTCTCGGCTACAACACTATGCATCCCGTCGCTGCCGACCACCACCTGTGTTTCGATGGTCTGTCCATCTTCCAGCATCACGGAGACTTTATCTTTTTGAACAACGACATCGACAACGGACTTCCCACCCATGAAGGTCGCCCCTGCTTTCTGCGCAAGGCACAACAACCCATGGTCAAAGTCTTTTCGATGCACCATTTCAAGGAATGGTTTATCCCGTACAAGGTCGCATCGATACCGAAGGGAGGATGAAAACATAGTCGTCCCATAGGAGACTGAATCAAGGAATGGCTCGATGTAAGGGAATCGTTTCTGCACGCGAGTCGGCAGGCCACCACCGCAGGGTTTATCACGCGGGAATGTCGCTTTGTCAAGAATGAGGACATTGATTCCTTTTTGTGCAAGGTTTTTTGCAGCAGTAGAACCTGCGGGTCCGGCACCGACAACAATCACATCATAGTTCATAGCAAAACCAACATACTGTGTTTACATCCGGAAGACACCAGGCTTCCACTCAGGGATCGAGGCGTTGAGCGACGCAGAGATCCCAAGACCAAGTACTAAGCGGGTATCCACAGGGTCAATGATCCCATCATCCCAGATGCGAGCTGTACTATAATAGGGGTTGCCCTCTGCCTCATATTTTTTCATGATCGGATCAGTCAGTTCTTTTTCCTCTTTCTTTGTCATCTCGATGCCTTTTCTCCAGAGCTGGTCCCGTTTGACTGTGAGAAGCACGGTTGCTGCCTGTTGACCGCCCATGACAGAGATACGTGCATTTGGCCACATCCACAGTTGTCGTGGGCTGTACGCTCTCCCGCACATCCCGTAGTTTCCAGCGCCAAACGACCCACCGATGATCACCGTGAACTTCGGTACTTGGGCACAAGTGACTGCTGTCACCATTTTTGCACCGTCCTTTGCTATCCCCCCTGCCTCGTATTTCCTCCCAACCATAAACCCGGTGATGTTCTGCAAAAACACCAGTGGGATTTTACGCTGGCAACAGAGTTCAATGAAATGGGTTCCTTTCAGGGCTGACTCTGAGAACAACACACCGTTGTTCGCAAGAATCCCAACAGGGTAACCCATGATGCGGGCGAATCCACAGACAAGGGTAGTACCATATAACGCTTTGAACTCATGGAACCATGATCCGTCGACGATGCGAGCGATAATCTCCCGGACCTCGAAAGGCTTTCGTGGGTCTTTTGACAAAATCCCGTAGATCTCCTTGATATCATATGCGGGTTCCTCAGGTTTTTTGACATCGAGGTATGTTTTTTCTTGTCGATTTAAGTTCTCAATTATGTTTCGACAGATCCGTATCGCATCAGGATCATCCATCGCATAGTGATCTGCAACCCCGCTTTCACGACAGTGCACATCAGCACCACCAAGGTCCTCAGCGGTGACCTCTTCACCGGTCGCGGCTTTCACAAGAGGTGGTCCGCCTAAAAAGATCGTCCCGTTTCCTTTCACAATGATGGTTTCATCAGACATGGCTGGGACATACGCGCCTCCTGCGGTGCATGATCCCATGACTGATGCGATTTGTGGAATTTTTAAGGAAGACATCTTCGCTTGATTATAAAAAATCCGTCCGAAGTGCTCTCGGTCCGGGAACACCTCATCTTGCATGGGGAGAAACGCCCCACCAGAGTCAACAAGGTAGATGCAGGGGAGGTTGTTTTCCATGGCGATTTCTTGTGCGCGGAGATGTTTTTTTACAGTGATCGGGTAGTACGTGCCACCGGTGACAGTCGCGTCATTGGCAACGATGACGACCTCTCGGCCATGGATGATGCCGATGCCAGTGACGATCCCGGCCGCTGGTGCTTTGTTGTCATACATGTCAAATGCGGCAAGGGTGTTGAACTCCATGAACGGCGTCTCAGGGTCAAGCAACGCGTCGATTCGTTCCCTGGCAAGCATTTTCTTGCGTGATTTATGCAGTTTGACTGCGTCATCCCCACCTCCTTTCATGGCGTGGGTGATCTTTTCTTTCATGTCCTTGGCAAGCGTCTCATAGTGAGCAAAGTTCTCTTTGAACTCCTTACTTGAGGTGCTTATTGTAGTCTCAATGACTTCCATTTTTATTCCTCCTCTTTTTGGATTTCAGCGGTGAGCTGACCAATCTCGATTTGCTCTTTTTCTTTAAAATACGTCTTCTTGATGACCCCGTCGTAGGGGGCTCGGATCAGATACTCCATTTTCATAGCTTCGATGATAAGAATGACATCATCTTTTTTAACAGGAGCTCCTTCTTTTACTTTACAGCTGACAACAGTCCCTGAGATGGGTGAATGGAGATCCCCTTCTCGTTTCTCTGTTTTTTTTCGCCCAGTCAGCTCAATGCGTTTTACCTTGAAGATGCTCCCATCGATAAAGACAAACTTGTCTTCTTCTCCTTGGGAGATCACACTTTTAATGACCCGGTCACCTAGTTGAATGGACAGTTGCCCTGGTTTGAGTTCTGTTGCTAACACCGTGTATTCATTATTATCATAGGTGATGAAAAATTGGTTCTCCCGGCGTTCCACGGTGATGTTGTACACATGGTTGTTATGTTCGTAATTTATGAACATGGCTATACCCCCATCCTCCATCGTCCCACGTGCTGCCAGGGGGAGTGAGGATCTGCTTCTTTGTATCTGACAACCTCTTGTCTCTGGGTGTGTAACGAGTCATACACCGCAAGAGCTATTAAAGCATCTAGGGGGAGTCCTTCCTTTGTCACGAGCCAGTCATGGAAATAATCATTGATGAAATGGGTGGTGATGTTTCCTTTTCGAAACTCAGGATGGTCCAGGACTTTTTTAAGAAACGAGATGTTGGTCGTCACACCAAGGACAACGTAATGGGATAACGCCCAGATCATCTTATTGATGCTTTCCTCCCGGTTCTCTGTGTTGACCGTGAGTTTTGCCAGCATCGGATCATAATAGGGACTGACATGGAAGTTCGTCTCAACACCAGTGTCGTTCCTGATGTTTGGCCCATTGGGCAGATCAACTTTTTCCAAAGTTCCGATGCTGGGGAGGAACCCATTGGAGGGATCCTCGGCATATATCCTGCATTCGAGGGCATGACCACGTTGGGTTAGGTCTTTTTGTTTTATTGATAGCTCCATGCCACTAGCGATGCGGAGCTGCCATTTTACCAGGTCAATGCCGGTGGTCGCCTCGGTGATCGGATGCTCAACTTGCAACCGTGTATTCATCTCCATGAAATAGTAATTCTGGTTCCCATCCACCATGAATTCAATGGTGCCAGCGTTCGTGTACCCGACTGCTTTTGCCGCGGCGACCGCTGCTTTCCCCATGGTTTCTCGCAACTGTGAGGTCATCACTGGTGAGGGGGTCTCCTCGATGATCTTTTGATGTCGTCGTTGGATGGAGCATTCACGTTCGAAGAGGTGGAGAACATGACCATGCTGGTCGGCAAGGATCTGAAATTCAATATGACGTGGTTTATCGATATATTGCTCAAGGAAGACGGAATCATTTCCAAAGGCTGATTTTGCTTCTCGTTTCGCACTCTCGATGGATTGTTCAAGCTCGGATTCGGAATGGACGATTCGCATGCCTTTTCCTCCACCGCCTGCTGTTGCCTTTACCAAAAGTGGAAAGCCTATTTTTTTTCCTTCTTTGAGAAGCGTTGGAAGATCCTGCTGTATGCCATTATATCCTGGGATCACGGGGACGTTTGCATGGGCTATTGTTTTTTTTGCTTCGATTTTATCACCCATTAAACGGATGACCTCTGGCGTTGGTCCAATGAAGGTAATACCTGTATCGGTGCAAGCTTTTGCAAAATCAGGGTTCTCTGCAAGAAAACCATAGCCGGGATGGATCGCCTCTGCATGTACTTTTGTGGCGTTTTCAATGATTTTTGCGATATTCAGATAACTCTCAGAGGGTGTGGGATCCCCTAGGTTGATAGATTCATCAGCGATCTGAACATGGGGTGCGTGTTTATCCACCTCTGAATACACCGCAACAGTCCTGATGCCCATCTCCTGACAGGCTTTAATGATGCGTACAGCGATTTCGCCACGATTCGCGATCAGAACTTTCTTAAACATGTCTGTTACCTCTTCCAGCTTGGTTTTCGTTTCTCCAGGAATCCTTTGATCCCTTCCTGACCTTCTGGTGAAACCCGGAGTTCTGAGATTTTTTCAACGGTGAATTCCTTATATTCTTTCATATCCATTTTTTGAAGATGGTAAATCAGATGTTTGACTTCTTTGATAGCGGCTGGACCAGAGGAGCGAACCTGTTCGACACAGGAATTGACGGTCTCATCAAGTTTTTCGGGGGTGACTATGAGGTCGATTAAACCGTGTTTTTGGGCGGATGCTGCATCGAATCGTTCCCCGGTGATGAAAAGCCGACGCATCGTTGCTGGTGTCATCCGTGGTGCGACAAATGTCGAAATCACCGCTGGGATGATGCCAAGTTTTACTTCGCTGAACGCGAACGTTACTTCCGGAATGGTGATAGTGATGTCACAGACCGCAAGCAGTCCGATGCCGCCCCCAAACGCCGCACCGTTGATGCGTCCGAGCACTGGTTTTGGGCAGGAATGAATTGTCTCATACATATCCAGGAGACGCCGGCTATCTTTCTTGTTTTCCTCCGCAGAGTAGTTGACCATTTTTTTCATCCAGGTCAGGTCAGCTCCTGCGCAGAAGGATTTCCCGCTCCCGGTAAGGATGATGGCTGTGATAGAATTATCCGTAGAGAGGTGCCGAAAACAGTCTGTAAGCTCGTTCATGAGTGTTTCGTTCATCGCATTATGAACATCGGGTCGGTTCAACGCAACGGTTGTAATATCGTCTTTTTTTGTTATGTTAAGGGTTTCATAGTTCATCCTGCGACCTCCCCTTGGTATTCTATCGCATTCATAGGCTTGTGATACATAAAGGTTTCCATAAACTTATCGACAATCGCCGATAACTCTCCTATTTTCCTTTGAAGAGGGGTCTGCGTTTTTCTACAAAAGCAGTGACTCCTTCGGTAAAATCCTCCGTTCCCGCGGACCATGCAGCGGTCCTGCTTTCTAGCTCCAAGTGGGATATCATGTCATTCTCCATGCTTTTATTGATCAGCATCTTTGCTTTTGCAACCGCGATCGGTGGCAGTGCCCTAAACATAGAGACGGTTTCTTCGACTGCAGCATCAAGGTGTTCTGCCTCGACGACTTTATTAACAAGACCAAGTCGGCATCCTTCTTCCGCGGTAAACGTCTTTGAGGTCAGGATATACTCACACGCCCTCTGATATCCGATGATTTTTGTCACAAACTGCGTCCCGCAACCTGGTGCAAGACCAATGCCGATGAACGCGGTGCTCATCTTTGCTTCTTTGACTGCGATGATCATATCACAGGCAAGAGCAAGGGAGAGCCCTGCACCAAACGCAGCCCCGTTGACTACAGCGATCACTGGTTTTTCCATGGTGCGCATCTCAATGACACAACGGTGGATCGCCCTGGTAAGATCTCGTAGGAAACGGGATTTATCCGCTGCTGCATGCATTTCTTTGACATCACCTCCGCCGCAGAATCCTTTACCGGTCCCCCTGATGATAACCAGTCGAACCTCAGGGTTTTTCGCGACATTCTGGAGGACTTCATAGAGTTCATGGCCAAGCTTCATATCAAAAGAGTTCAATCGATCCGGTCTGTTCAGCACAATAGAAGCAACGGTATCTTTGATCGTAAGCTGAAGGGTTTCGTAGCTCATAGTCTCCTACGAATCGCTCAAAAGCATTTAAATGTTAAGAAGAAACATACCGATGAAAGATGCGTCATTGTTTTTTTTCATCACAGGGGGTCATGCACATTGGACAATCGGTAGGTTCACAGGGCTCGAGATGAATATGGACATCACAGGACCCATATATCCTCTGGATAATTGCTTCAATTCTATGGGACAACTCATGAGACTCCTGAACGCTCATCCTCTTATTCACGATCAGATGCATGGAGATATCGTCTTTCTCTGAGCGTCTGATGAAGAGGAGATTATGGAAGGAAATCACGCCTTTTTGTTTATCTAAAATATTTTCAATGACTTTTTTTCGTATCACAGTGTCTCGATGAAACGTGGTTGGCTCGACATGAATGATGGTCGAATAATGCATGACCTCGGTGATTTTCTGCTCCAGTGCATCAGCGATCGCATGTGCTTCATCAAGCGAGAGATCCTTATCGACCTCTGCATGTAACGTAATGATTTTGTTCGTCCCATAATCATGCAGTGAGATATCATGGATATCCTTGACGCCCTTCAGTTGACGTCCAATCCCCTGGATACTGTCGATAAGAGTCCCATCCGGTGATTTACCAATCAGATAATGCGCGGAGGTTTTTCCAAAGACGATACCGACATAGATGATAATAAGAGAAACGATGATTCCAAAAATAGGATCAAGCAAGGGATATCCATATGAAGAACCGATGATTGAAACGCCGACACCAAGGGAAGCAAGTGCATCGCTGCGATGATGCCAGGCATCAGCGGTGAGGACATCACTGTTGATTTTTTTCCCAAGTGCTAAAGAAAACCGCGCCATCCACTCCTTCAATAATGCTGAGAAAAGGACGACTACACCTATGAGGATTGAGTACTGCTGATTGGTGATACTCACAGAGTTCAGGATCCGTTCAACAGATTGTTGAATAAAACCAAACCCGGTGATAACAAGCAGAACAGCAATAATCACTGTCGCGATATATTCCACTCGTCCATAGCCATACGGATGAATGGTGTCAGATGGTTTCTTTGAAATCTTAAAACCAACGATGACGACTACGCTTGTTCCTACATCGGAGAGGGTATGAACCGAGTCAGCAATCAATGCGATACTATTGATGAATAAACCCAGGATGAGTTTTATGACAAAAAGAACAGTGTTACCAATGATGCTGACGATACCTTCCAGGTACCCGTATCTCGCACGGACAACTGGATCGTCTGGATTCCCATAATCAGGGATGAGACTGAAACGAGTTTCTTTTATCATGGGGGATGAATCAGAGAACCTTTTCCCTCGATATAGGTTTTTTGATTTGAAAAAAGAAAAAAAAGGAGAGTTACTGTGGTGGGTATCCACCAATCATCAGGGTGGGATCTCCAAGTAGTATGAACTCCTCAAGGGTGAAATCATCACCAGGGCAATCGGTGATGTATCCGTTCTGCATCTGGGTGATCATCTCCCCAAGGTACTGACTGGTGTCGTACGCGGAGAAAAACTCAAGAGACATTTTCCCAGCACCCTCCTCGACACCACCAAATGCGGTACGGGTCGCCCCGATGGTTGCAATCGCCCCACCACCCTCGTGGTTGATGAACGCCCAGGCGTAACAGGCGCGTCTCTGGGAGGTGTCAATCCTAAGAATCTTTGCCAGCATATCAAACACGTTGTACGCTCGGTAGTCTAAAAGGTCTTGGAGTACGTAATCGATTTTTGCGGTCAAACAGGCGTCGAAGAAGATGATAGGAAGCTTATATCCATTCTTGGTATCCTTGATATAAGCGGAATAATAGTATTTCATCTGTGTTCCAACCGGGGTGTAGGTACCCATCCCAAATTCGAACCCATGACCAGAATAGTCTAGGAAGCCAGCTCCAGCGGTGATGGTATTTGAGATGGTGCGTCGGTTGAAATTGTTTTTCGAAGTCCAAATAATCTCCGATGAGAACTGCGGCATGATATCCATAATCATTTCGTTGAGTTCTTCCCCGTCGTTTCCTGGGGACCAGCGGAAGGTGTTTCCTCCAATGTAGATGATCGTGTTGAACCAGTCGCTCCCATAGGTCTCGGTCTCATAATGGATGATCTTGTCAACGACGACCGTCACATCCTTAACAGTACCACAGGCGAGTCGACCAAGATGAACATCAGGGTAATGATCGACACGGTCGCTTGGCTCACCAAATTGATTATTGTTGTTAAAATCCCAGCTGCAAAAATCTCCAGAAGAATCATAGATGTCAGAATAGTACAGGTCTGTTATTACTTCTTCATCCCAGTCCCATAGCATCACAGAGCTAAATCGCATCGGAAGCTTATCAAAACCACCCACGAGCAACACCGAGGTAATCGAGTTTGTCTCAATCTCTTCTTTTATCGTGTATTTAATCTGCTCTTCCAAGTCTCTGCCGGTTGAATGATCCGCGATCCACTCGGTTGTCACCAGGGTCGTTGGGATGTTGAATTGAATTTTATGGTCAACCAGAGGTTGGAGCGCTTCAGAGAATTCTTCAGGTGCGATGATGAGGAGTTTGAGATCAGTGGAGAGCGACTCAGAAGAATGAGGTTGTTCGTAGGTCACTGTGATCTGCACACTTGGCGTAAAAAGTAATGACTGTTGCAGTGGTTGATAGAGCAAAGGATAATACTGGACCGAGAGAAGAATCACATGTCTGCTACCCTCAAGACCAGCACCGACCTGATACTGTAACCGTGACAAGGGATACGTAGTCTTTCCTGAATACACAAGGTCGTTTTTCACAAGCTTTTGCCTTGAAGCTGGAATCGAACCACTCGAGACCGGTGTTGGTTGAGCACCAGGCAGAATCTGTTTGGTCAACGGAATCGTCTGCTCAGAAGAAGGAGTAAAGGATACGTCTTTTATGATGGTACCAACTGGGAAAGAAAACAACTTGGTATACATCGGCAGCACTGGATTTCCAGGTGAGGATGCAGAGGATGTTGCTTCTGTGACCTCGACAGAAAGATAATCGTTTTGATCGGTGAGAACAGGCTTAGAAAAGGAAAGATCCTCCTGAAAAGACAATTGTTTATATGAGGTATTGACTGATACAGCTGCTCCAAAACCACTTCCTATTAATATTCCCACTAGGAGAATTGGTAGTATTTTCTTCATATTTTTCCCCTTATTTTAATTGTATATTCCTCTTATAGGGCGCATAGTATTTAAATTTTCGTTCCCCTAATTATGGACAAAGACCAAGGAACTTGACACGAAATATTATATAAAACAAACCTTATGTCCGACCAGAAAGTACCCATGGAAGAAAACAATTACGATTATATCGCTGTCGAGCAGAAATGGCAAAACAAATGGTTTCAGGAAAACATCAACACAGCTAGCAAAGAAAAACAAAAAAAATTCTTCATCCATTTTGCGTACCCCGGAGTATCAGGGTACCTGCATGTCGGTCATATGCGTGGATTTACCTACTGTGATGTCATCGCCAGGTACAAGAGGATGACCGGCTATGACGTATTGTTCCCCGCCGGGTTCCACGCATCAGGAATCCCTTCTGTTGGTTTTGCAAAAAAGATAGAACGACAAGACCCAGACACACTCAAGCTGTTACAACTGAACGGATGCTCACAAGAATGCATCAGCAAGCTCACAGACCCAATCGAGGTTGTCAATTATTTTAGTAAGGTCTATGTCGACGAGTACTGGAAACGGTTCGGGTACCTCATCGACTACTCCAGAGTCATGAACACCATCTCTGACGGATACAAGAAATTCATCCAATGGCAGTTCCATCAACTCCACGAGAAAAATCTCCTCATCCAAAAACCACATTATGCGCCTTACTGTCCCAGCTGCGGACCAGTCGCAGTCGACAAATCAGAAACCGATGTCTCCCAAGGAGGCTCCGCGGAAATCCTTGATTTCACGGTCCTGAAATTCACGCTCAAAGACGGCACGATTCTACCAGCAGCAACACTCCGACCAGAGACCATCTTTGGCGTCACCAACATGTGGGTAAATCCCGCTGTCGAGTATCATTTCGCAAAAGTAAACAACGAGACATGGATCTGCTCAGAGGAATGCATCAAAAAACTCGGGTTTCAGCACGACGCAGTGCAACCCCTAAAGAAAACCATCAAAGGAACAGACCTCATCGGAAAGACCTGCATCGTCCCAGAGATCAACCGAGAAGTACCAATCCTTGCTGGTGTGTTCGCAGACCCCAGTGTTGCCACTGGTATTGTCATGTCAGTACCAGCCCATGCACCCTATGATTGGATCGCACTTGTCGAATCAAAAGTACCCATTGATGCCATCAAAATCATCGATGTCAAAGGATTCGGCAACAACCCAGCAAAAGAAGCCTGTGACCAGCTCGGTATAAAAAGCCAAACAGAAACAGATAAACTCAACGAAGCAACCGACCTTGTCTACAAAAAAGAATTCCACACCGGGATACTCAACGAGAAATGTGGCCAATACGCTGGCATAAAAATCTCTGAGATAAAAGACACGGTAAAAAACGACCTCATCCAGAAGAATCTTGCTACGACCATGAAAGAATTCTCAGAATCGGTCATCTGCCGCTGTAAAGAAAAAGTCATGATAAAACAGATCCCAGACCAGTGGTTCATAAAATATAGCGACACACAACTTACGCAAGAATCAAAAGACGCAGTCATTTCCATGAACATCTACCCGCAGGAATACAAAGACGAACTGCCGAAAATCCTTGACTGGTTCGGGGACCGCGCCGCTATCAGAAGAGGATCCTGGCTTGGGACAGAGTTTCCCTATAAAAAAGACTGGATCATCGAACCAATCTCTGATTCAACACTCTACCCCGCTTATTATGTGATTTCATCGTATGTGAACCAAAAAAAGATATCAGTAAAAGAGATGACTGATGAATTCTTCAACTACGTCTTCCTTGGAAAGGGGTCCCCAAAAAATGAGACCTGGAAGACCATCAAATCTGATTTTGATTATTGGTACCCCGTGGACATCAACTTGGGTGGAAAAGAACATAAGACGGTGCATTTCCCAGTCTATATCATGAACCATGTCGCAATCATGCCAGAACAGAAACGACCACAGGGAATCTTTGTCCACTGGTGGGTGACACAAAAAGGAAAAGAAAAAATCAGCAAATCCAAAGGTGGTGCCGAACCAATCGTGGAGGCCGCGGTCACCTATGGTGTCGATGCGATGCGTCTGTACTATCTTCATATCGGCTCCCCGTTTGTCGACATCGAATGGGACCCCGAGACCGTCCTGAAATACAAAAACCGGGTCATCAACATCTGGAAACTCATCCAGCAAATTACATTGTTTGAGGATAAGAAACAGCAGAATCTTGATAACTGGTTGAAAAGCATTCTACAGCGACATGTGCAAAAAACCCTGGATGCATTTGGGACATGGGACCTACGGGTCGCTTCCAATGAAATCTTCTTCGAAATCCAAAAGGACCTGCAATGGTATCTGAAACGAGGAGGAGCAGACAAAAAGCTTCTTACGGACTATATCCGCTCCTGGATCATCCTTATGGCACCGATCACACCACATCTTGCAGAGGAACTCTGGGAGACACAAGGATACAAAAAGTTTGTCTCCAATGAACCCTATCCTGAGGCAAAATCCCAAGACATCTCTGAAAAAGATGAGATCGGGGAATACCTCCTCACCAGGGTCGTTGAGGATGTCAACGAAATCCTGAAAGTCACAAAGATGACACCAAAGAAAATCTGCATCTACACATCCCCAGCATGGAAACAAAAAATCTATAGAAAAGCACTCCAGCAGTCTGCTCAAAAGACGTTCAACGTCGGTCAACTGATGAAGGAAACCATGGCAGACCCAGTGATGAAACCACTTGGCCAGCAGGTCTCTCAATTTGTAGCCAAGATCGCCCCAGAACTCAAGATGCTTAGCGATGTGGACCGTGGACGTTTTCTGATTTTAATTGATGAGAAAGCACATCTTTCTGATGCAAAACCATATCTGAGTGAGGTGCTCCACTGCCCTGTGGAAATCTATAGTGCAGATGATGCGAATCTCTATGACCCCGCGAAAAAAACAAAGTTCGCCAGCCCCTTACGGCCCGCAATATATATAGAGTAATAATAGGTGTCTATGAAAAAGAAATACGTCCGAATCTGCCCAGAGTGCCACAGCATAGATACACAACCAGATTTGTCAGCAGACTCCTACGCAAAAGGGCTTCTGAACCAGTGGAGATGCAACACCTGTGGGAACACCGGACTTTTTTTCCCAGAGTACTGTCTTGAAGATTTAAAGAAGATAAAAGAAAAGAAACCTTAAGCAGCCTCTTTTTTCCGCCAGGTTAGATAGATGATGACACTTAGCAGCAACAAGACGGTCAGTAGACCAACCAGGACCAACGCAAGGGTGGTTGGGAACGAGGCGACAGCCAGGGGAAACACCTCAGATTCGACCTCGTTGCCCGCGTAATCAGTGACCATGATCTTCATCTCATAATACCCGTCACCTTCGAAAGCATCGAAATCCCATTCAAACGGGGAGGAATCAAGGATATCACCATAGGGAGCCCAACTGCTCCAGTTGGATTTATCCTCAGAATACCGATAATACAACAAGGCTTCCTTAATCCCACTTCCCTCATGATCATTGCCAAGCCCTGAGACGGCGAAGTTCCCCGACATGCTAAATTCATCTTCGACAGAGGGGACGTCGATCGTAACCAATGGTGCTGCGGTATCCTTGCGAATCGTAATCGCATCAGAACCTTGCAGGATCTCTACCATGTTCCCCAGGGTATCATTGACTCTGATATAGAGGTAATACAGTTCTCCTTCCTCCATCTGATTCCAATCAGCTTCTGATAAAATCCAGGTGTTACCGACCGCATCTGTGTTATAGACACTTGAATTCACATCAGAGGCAAGCGTTGTCCATACCGTATCAAAATTCGGTCGATATTGAATCGTATCGATACGGTAATCATCCTCGAACACCACAGAGAACTGGGGTCGTTCCTTAAACCAGAGAGTATCACCAGAAAAACTGGGAAGCGATGGTTCCTTCCAGTCATACAAGAACCAAACATCACCTGTTGAAGGGAAGCTTTCATTGTTATTCGCAAAATCCGTAGCTATGGTACACAGCTCGAAATACCCCCCAGGTTGACTCGGACGGTCAGTGAAGTTAAACAACCAGCTTGGTGAGGTTTTCGTTGAATTCGCAAAGTAGATCCAGTCCATCCCGGAAAAGTTTGTCCTCGTCGAGTACCGGTAATACAACTCCACGAGTCTGATACCACTGGCATCCACATTTAACGTCCCGGTGTCATTAGCCGTAGCATTGATACGGATAGAGGTTGTGTTGTATCTGTTTTTCATATTCGTACTAACCACACGGGATGTTGGTTTCTTCACATCCTGTTTAAATGTGATGGTTTTTGAGGCGATATTTCCGGCCAGATCCGTGATTTTGAAGGTTAAACTGCTTAAGGTGGATATGTTTTCGTAGTCTGATAAGGAAGAAATATCCATGGTAAGCGTCTGCCATGCGGTCGTCCCATTCTCCCCAGTACACACTGCAGAGGAAGTGCTTTGATAGCTGACATTATCTATGGTATATACCAGCGTATAGACCGCTGATTTCACCCGCAACCCGGTCCCATTATCCTTGACTTTGATGGTAAACACGGGGACAATCTCCTGAAGCCATCCTGCAGAAGCAGGGGTAAAACTACTACTGTTGAGGAATGGTTCTTGAACATCGGAGGTAAGTGAGATGTACCATCGGAATAGCTTCGGATTGCTCTTTGTGAGATTCGATGAGGAGAAATCCGCCTGGAGTCGAACGGTTCTATCAAGAATCAGACCATTAGACGTTAAACTACTCTTATTGTCTAACTCATCATTCAGAATATTGCCATGCTCATCCAGGAGCTTGAAGGTGATACTGCTCACATCTTTCAGCACGGATATGTCTGCATAAAACGAATCCCACCAGAGAGCTTCCGGGAGCCGAATGGGGACCGAGATGATCCGACCACTGACTTGTTTGGTTGATGTAGTGAACCGCCCCAGACTGTACATCACACCGTTTTCATCAGCGATGAATACCAATCCATTGGACACCGCTGGTGACCCGTAAACAGGGGCGGCAGTCCATATGGGGAAGGTCTCATAGTTCCACACCTCGTTTCCAGAGGAAGCATCTAATGCGTAAATCAAACCAGATGGAGTGCCAATGTACACATGGTCCTCTGCATATGCTGGAGAGGATCGTAAAATGTTATCTGAGAAGAGTGGCACGGTATAGATTTCTTTTGACCATAGGGTCGTCCCATTCATCGTATCAAGGGCATAGACCGTCCCATCAGCAGAAGCAGCATACAACACACCATTATACACCGCAGGAGTAGATTCAGCGACATTGCTATAAGAAGATGATGGTGTACCAAGTGTTTTATTCCAGAGGATGGAACCATCATTCAGGTTCATAGCGACAATCTTTGTGACTGATTTTTTATTACTGACTTGAGCACAAGTAACAAAAACAGTATCTTCATAGATAATTGGTGACGCATGACCGACCGCTCCGACTGCTTTACTCCAAATATAATCCCCGATATTTCCTTCTGCTGTACGACCCAGAGCAATCACGCTGTTATTCTCTGTTGAACGACAAGTAACTATGATTTTGTCAGAGGTCACCGCTGGGCTTGAGAAGCTTGGAGCAGGTAATTCATATTTAGTTACCGATTTGATGCCGGTATTGACATCAAAATTCAATGCGAGAAGTTTGTTATTCGTATATCGTTGTGATTCTAAGATATAGCTTTTGTTGTCACCACCCCAAGTTGTAATGAAAATCCAAGAACCATCAACGACCGGTGATGCGTCATAACAGACTTTTTCAGAATATTCGTAATAAGGCCATATAGCAGAGAGATTATCATGCCCAAATCCATAGATATAATTCTTCGTTCCAGTGGGTGCTTGTTTTCCTGTTGCGACAATCACTACATCATCTGTCACTGCAGGAGAGCTTACCACATCATTATCAAAACCAAACTCTGACTCAAACGAGGCAGAGGAACTATTTACCAAAGGTTCGCCTTCCTCGACGTCATTTGGGAGTAACACCGTGTATTGATGCAACGTGCGTTTGTTCGATACAAGATAGACATTCCCATTCCCGATGACCGGGTTGCGGAATTCCCCGCCGACATATTCTGCACTGAACCAATACAGGTTATCGGTTGTCGCTGCTTTTCCACCAGATGCACGTGTGTTCGCAGCATCATAACCAAACAACGGCCATTCATCTTGTGTCGAAGAAATCATGATTGTTCCATTTACTTTGTTTACTTTGGTATGCGAATCAACCCGATAATAGGTGTTAAAAGAATCCTGCCAGTGGCTTTTGTTCTGCCAGGTTAACGCCCAATTGAAAATTCGTGGGGAAACCGTAGGAGAATTTGTTGATAAGTTCACGCGGATCTTTAATTTGTTATATTTTATACCATACATATCGTTTGAGAGGTTATTTAGCGAGACAGGGGAGTTGAGATATCCATTATGATTCCCAGGCAACACGGTTTCTTCCACTTCTACAGCAGCCCCTGTTGAATTCATATATAAGACATGATAGCGAGCCTCGGTTCCAGATGGTTGATAATCATCCCAGGATAATAGATCCCAATAAAATTTGGTTTTTGAAATCGCCGACAAGTTATAGGGTACGATATCTGTTGTCGTCTCAGCAGACGCTTTGTTTAGTGTATATCCTTTCTCGGTTTTTGCAAGAACTTCGATATAATTTGTCGATAAGGTGCTGGTTCGAAACGGCAGGGATGAGGTTACTAAGATATCAAGATAATCACTGTCTTCTAATGCTTTCTTCAGAGCACCACTACGTATTATTTCAGTAAAGGAAAAATCGTTTCCATTTGAGAGGTTTCTTTCTTTTTCTTCCCAGCCACCTACGAGTTTGTAACTGGAGTTATAATAATAAATACCCACCGTGGCTTTTGCATCTGCTTTTCCGTACCAACGAACAGAGACGTAATCAACGGTTTCTGGGTCAATATCAATTTTGAATCGAAAATGATGAACAACATAACTAAAAAGAAATCCTTTGCTTGATCGTTCTGCGTAGTCCTGGTCAAAGTTTTTTATCTTATAGATATCGTTAATGCCGAATTTTGTCTCCCGGCCAAGATGGCGTTGGGGTGAATAATATTTCCATATTGGGAAGAAGAAAAAGGATTGAAATGCATATGCCTCATGGTTCTTTTGCGTCGCAAAATTATAAGAGATTTGACTAAGTGTTTGATTCAGGACGATTTCACCACCCTGAACAACACAGTTTGTTACATCCACACTGCTGCTGTTATCAAAGCTATCCTCCCATATCCCATCATCTGAGTAGACAATCGGATCTGAAATCACATGAGGTATAAAGAATCCTATCAATAATAGAAAACTAATTCCTAGTGTACTTAGCGTAGGTATCGAACGCATTATGTGCATATTATATCTCCATATATAGATTTTTAACTCTTTATATTACTTTTGCTCACTTGGTTTGTAAGGAGCAAACAGTATATCCATTACTACAGATAATATTATTATACGAAATATTTATATATTAGTTTTGGAACAGTTTTTTGATTGAGTTCATCCCATTTTGTTATCGCCTTCATCCTTAAAAGGTTTATTATATACAAGAAGAAAAAAAGACCTATGTTACTGAAGAATTATTTGGACATCCATCACATTAGTTCCCGTCAGACCTGTCTGCATGCAATCACCTAACGCCTGAAAAAAAGCGTACGAATCATTTTCCTGAAGAAAACGGAAAGGAACCATGTGTTTTTTCTGTGCCCGAGACAACGAACACCCGTCAGCTATTGCTCCGGCAGCATCGCTGTTCCCGTCGATCCCGTCGGTCGCAAATGAAGCAAGAACCATATCACTGCTAGCAATATCTTCTACACACCCGAGCACCAGCTCCTGATTTCGTCCTCCAACTCCTCGTCCATGGACAGTCACGGTTGGTTCACCACCACTGATAAATGCTGCGTGGTTCTTAACCAGACTAGTATTGGCTCTGCCAACAAGATATTTCCCAAGTGTTTTGGCTTCGCCAGTCATGGATGTTGTAAGGAGTCTTGCATCATATCCAAGGTCCATGGCTTTTTTTACTGCGGCCTGACAGGCGTGTTCATTGTTCGCGACGATAAAATTGAAGACCTTTTCAAAAGCCATATCATCTTCCTTGAGAGTTTCAGGTAGCTGTCCTTGTCTGCCATTTTCTATAACAGTACGTACTGCTGGAGAAATTTGCTCCCAAAGGTGATACTGATGAAGGATTTTCTCTGCATCTGTATACGTGGTCAGATCAGGGGCGGTTGGACCAGATGCAATCGACGTGATTGGATCATGGACGACATCAGATATGATCAACGAGAAGATCACTGCTTTTGTCTGCTGGGCAAGTTGACCGCCTTTTACGAACGACAGATGTTTTCTTATTGTATTAATCTCATGAATGGTTGCTCCAGATCGAATCAAGAGATCGATGGTGTTCTGAAGATCATGGAGAGGGACACGAGGTTTACAGAACAATGACGAACCTCCACCTGAGATAAGCACAATCACACAATCAGTCTCTTGAGATTGGCGGAGTAAATCGAGGATCTTTTCTGTTCCACGGATGCTTCCCTCATTGGGAAGGGGATGGCCCCCAACAATCACCTCAACAGATTCTTGGGCGATTCTTGCATGGAAATCATTGGTGATGACCACACCTTTTGAAACCTTGGTTGCATCACAGACCGCTTGTGCCATCCCAACGCTCGCCTTCCCAAAACCAGCCACAAACACATGGTCAAAAGAATCAAGATCAATGGTCTCTGATGGAAAAACCATCTGAGAGTTTTTGAACACTTCGGAGACAACACGATACGGTTGTACTGCATCGATCGCAGCGGTCAACATTTCGAGGATATCTTTTCTTTTCTGCTGCAGAATCGGTGTGGCTCCATTCAGGACCAGTTCATCATGATTTGTAAACAACATAGTTCCAGGTTGGTTATTTCCCAAAATCAAGTTGTCGCATCAGGTTTCTGCGCATCTTCCGATCACTGGAGAACCCTTTCATCATTCGCTTCGTCATATTATAATACTTCAGTACCTCTTTGACGTCTTTATTTTCCACCCCAGCACCTTTGGCAATCCGCCTAATCCGAGATGCTTGGATGCACTCAGGGGTTTCCCGCTCCTTATTGGTCATCGAATCAAGAATAATCCGGAATCGCTTCAGTTTATCCTGGGTTTCATCCATATCAACGTTTTTTAACTTCCCGGACATCCCACCAGGTAGCATCTCAGCGATCTTTGATAAAGGACCCATCCCGGAGATCATATTCATCTGTTCGTACATGTCATTGAGGTTGAACTTCCCAGACATCAGTTTCCGTGCGGTTTTCTCAGCATCCTTGCCTTTCATGCTTTCTTCGGCTCGTTCCAGCAGCGATTTGATATCACCCATCCCAAGGAGTCGCGAGATGAAACCAGAGGGGTCAAATTTCTCAAAATCTGTGGAATGTTCCCCAGTTCCAACGAACACGATCGGAGCACCAACTTCCGAAGCGGCACTCAGCGCACCACCACCTTTTGCAGTCCCATCCAGCTTTGTGAGAACAATACCGGTGATACCGATTGCATCATTGAAGGCTTTTGCCTGCGGGCCAGCCTGTTGACCCATAGCAGCATCTATCACCAGGAGCTTCTCATCTGGTTTAATAGTCTTAAAGATATCCTTCATCTCAGAAATCAAATCATCCTCTAATTTATGTCGACCTGAGGTATCGACAATAATCACATCAGCGGCCCGCTTGAACTTCTCAAGACCTTCTCTGATAACCTTTACTGCATTTTTTTCAGATTTATCCCCATAGAAAGGGACCTCTACCTGTTCTGAGATCTGTTTTAGCTGCTCAAAGGCAGCTGGTCGGTGGACATCTCCAGCGATTAACGCAGGACGCAACCCTTTTCGTTTAAAATAGTTGGCTAACTTACCACAACTCGTTGTGTTATGGACAATGATGCCATTTGCAAAAAAACTATGGTTATCTTCTACCGTTAAATCATATACATACTCAGGAGAAGCAACACGACGTATCGCTTGAACTTTAATCCAACAGACATCAGCATGAATTAAATTTTTTATAAAAACTAATGCCTGATCCTTATTATATTCATTGGATCTCCTTAAAAATTGTTCTCCCAGCTCAGTCAGATGCACAGTATTGTCATTTTTTTTAAGAAGGTTTATTGCACTAAAATAATAGAGAACAGCATTGGCTTTCCCTCGACTGTAATATTGATAAGGATTTTTTTGTTCAGTGAAAAGACTTAAGAAGTTGGTCATATCACCATGTTTTTTCCTACAATAAAAATCAAATAATTTTGCAAGTGATTCTCGGGAGATTCTCCCATTTTTTTCGTAAATTCCATAACTTAAACCCTCATCCTGTATTTCTCCTATAGAAAACCCTAATGAGGTACGGAGGTTCTTCAAGAGCGATCCTAACGGAATCATATCTTGCTTTCCGCATCCTTGATTTTTCCCTATGCGGGAAAACTCTGATAATCTCTCTTGTTTTCTTTTCAGTAGAGACCCAATGGTATCAGCAAATAGCTCAGCATATCGTGCTTCTATTGATAACTTCCAATAGGGCTTTGAGTTCACCTTTTTTAATGAAATGCACGAAAAAATACCAAATCGTTGTAACAATACATGGATCTGTTGTACGAGTGGTTTACTCTCCGAAGTAATTTCAATATTTCGATAGGTCTTGCATACCGAACCATCACAATCAAAATACGCTCGTAAGAATCTTGCGATGACATTATCTGGTGCGGTCATCAACCATGTCGGTATTACCAATTGGGTTCCTTTTTTTCCTTGAGAAATTCCAAAGATTGTAGTTATCAATTCTGCTAACGTATTCGATGTTAGAGAAATACGAAAAGCTTTGCTTCGTGTATCTTTTAAAACTGATGTTTTTAGAGAAAAGAGAGACCATGAAAGTTCTTGTACTCGCCTTATCACTTCAGCATCAGCAGTAAAAATTTGGATGGAATTTGCAGTAATATGTCCATCACCAACAACATAGCCAATAAATTCTGCTAATTCCTGGTGTAAATATCGAGGGAAATTAATCCATTTTCTTGATTTTCGTAATTTGATTTTTAAAAAATCCTCTGATAACGCATCCTCATCTACAAGAGCAATATGGAGAAAACCTTTTTTAAGATGTGATGCAAATTTACAATAATTCCTCTTGATTCTGTATTGTTCCATTGCAGTTTTAATAGTCGAACATTTTGAATAGAGCAATGACTTCGCAATTTGAGGAGAAACACTTACATCAAGGTCCAATTTTTTAAGATCGGCAAAAAAATTATGAGCCTGCCCCACAATCGAATATTTTTTTGGTGTCGCAATGTAATCATCTGATTGCAACTGGTCCGCCCTAATTTGAAGAAAATTCCCATTCCTCAGAACGAAGAACGGATGTTCAGGTGTAACCTGCACTGAAAAATCATTTCCTGCATCAAGAGAGACGGATAAAAGCTCTTTACCAGATAACTTCCAGAGTCGCGTGACTTTTTTATTTTCAATTTTTAATGACGAGGAATTAAAAGATGGTACAAATAGATTTTCTTTTGAAATGTCAATAATGGTGCCATCAGCTATTATGTTTTCAGATAAGTTTTCTTTGTATCGAGAATAGAGCTGACTTGCTTTGATATTTTCTCCAGATCCCAAAAGGATGTCGCTGTCTCCATGAACGCATTTCCCCTGACCATACAACCCAACCATCATGATGACTTGCTTACGGATCGCAAGTTCTCTGGACGCTCCGACAATATGAACAAGTTCATCATACACAATGTGGATAACATGCTCCCGGTTTGTCATCCCTGCAGGTGGTTTTTCCTCCAAGGCACGCTGCTCTATTTTTTTAGAAAGCTCAAGAACCAACTTCACGTTTACATCTGATTGGAGTAACGCACGTTGGATGTCACGAACTATCTCTTTGACAAGCGATGCATCGACATGGACAGCGTTTGCGATTTTTTTTATCGTCCGCTTCAGTGAATCTCCAAGATTATCTAAAACCATAGGAATCTACACTGCGACATAAGCAAGGACAGATTAAAAGTTATCGTCATTTGGTTTTTCCCAAACATCTTCCACAAATATATATACAATTACCGATATTGAGTTGTCGAGGTGATTTGATTTGTACAATACAAATAAATGGATTGGGATAGGTATTTTGGGTATTTTTGTTATGACGAGTTTCAGCGGGTGTGTTCAACAACCTGGACCGGGAAGTAATCTTATCATCATCCCTTCTTTAGAGATCCTGTCATCAGATAATCCGAAATATAAGATGGCGTCGTACTATTCATCGGAGGAAATAACGATTGATGCTCAACCACCGCAATATAGCCTTCCCTTAACATTGTCAACAATCCAGAATATTGATGATATCGATGGTGTTTTTTCCCTGACGAATCAACAGAAGGAATTGCTCAGAAACAATGGATTTGTTGTCACAGATTTTAGTAGTCGGAACGACATCACCGCACCGTATGAGTATCTCAAAGACCATGAGATCCCTGTGTTTGTCACCTCCGATACGCTGCTCCATCTGTACCATATCCTGTTTGATCAGACATTGAAAGGAATCGAAGAACGGGAGTTTTTCGACGACATTCTTAATCTTAGCAAATCATTGTTTGACAAATCGATTGAAGACTATCACACATTCACCGAACCGCATTTGAAGGAGGCAGCTCGACGGAATGTTGGGTTTTTCGGAGTAGCTTTGTCTTTGTTGCAGACACCAACAGAGGGATATAACAACTCAGAGGCCATTCGGACTGTTTCATTCTTCATTCCAGAGTATGTAACTGAAAATGTCACCACAGAGCTTTCTTTTATTGAAGCACATGAAGGATACCAAGATAGCGATCTTTTTCATTACAAAGAGGATTACTCACAATATAACCCACGTGGCCATTACACCCAATCGGAGAAACTCAAACGGTACTTTAAAGCAATGATGTGGTACGGACGAATCAGTTTTTTACTTCGCGGCAGTGATATTGTAAGTGAGGCAGATGCAAACATCGCGACAATCCAAGCGTGTCTCATCTCAACTTCGTTATCGTCTCTTACAGACCACGATAAGCCTTTGGAGGATCTCTGGGAAAGAGTCTACACGGTCACCTCCTTTTTTGTCGGGACAGCCGACGATCTTATCCCCTTTGAATATCTCACCAGCATCACTACGGTGTTTGGAACTCGATTTAACGCAACTGAATTTACCAATGCGACAAAAATGCTGAATTTGCTGGGAACCTTAGCGCAACTTCGCAGCCCCCAGATCTATGGTGGAACAGGCAACGTTGGTATTCAACCACCATTCTCAAAAGAACAACTCAACGAGGTCCTTGAAAAAACAAAAGGTATGCGATTGATGGGACAGCGTTTCATCCCAGATTCCTATATGTTTCAGAATCTCGTAGCCCCCACAACAGGTCAGTACACTGGTGACGAGGCACCCTTTTCATATTGGATGGGGCAACGGGTCATGCCACGAGGTCTTGATATCATGACGATTCTTGGCTCGACACGAGCCAGAGACATTCTGGATGTCGAGGGTGACAGCACGTATGAATTCTATGACCGCCAGGTGGTAAATCTCTCTAGACAGTTTGCTTCATTGAACGTGACAGAATGGAACCGGAATTTGTACTGGGGCTGGCTGTACAGCTTAAAGCCGCTGCTGGGAACTTTTGATTCTCGCTATCCTTCGTTTATGCAAACTACAGCTTGGAGCGACAAAGAACTTCAAACCGTGCTTGCATCCTGGACAGAATTACGTCATGATACCATCCTGTATGCAAAACAGTCCTATACTCCAAGAATCACCTCGATCCCACAAGATGAAACACCTGGTATTGGGTACGTAGAACCCGTCCCTGAGTTTTATCAACGTCTCCTTGCATTAACGACAATGACACAGACAGGTCTAACGGATCTTCAAGCGTTAAATGAAACGGAGACCTATCGTCTGAACAACCTCGAAACACTTCTCAGAAGATTACTCACCATCTCAACGCTTGAACTGGAAGGAAAACAGCTTAACGACAGCGATTACGAATTCATTCGTGACTTTGGCGAACATCTCGATGGCATCATCACCGGTGTCAACGACCAGGGAAAAGAAACTACGATCATCGCGGATGTTCACACGGATACCAACACCGGGGTAGTCCTGGAAGAAGCGGTTGGGTATGTCGATCTTATGATTGTTGCTTATAGAACCCCTGACGAAAAGGTGATAGCGGGAGCCGGCCCCGTATTCAGCTACTATGAATTCAAACAAACAATGTCTGACCGTTTAACAGATGAAGCATGGAAACAACTCTTAGAAACAGGACAAGAACCAAACCGACCCACCTGGACGGAGAGTTTTATCGCTGAATAACCCATCAGAGGCATCTTTGGAACGTCAGGATTAATTTACTCAAATCTTTCTCCTTAACAACAACATCAGCACATTGCATGACACAAGCATCCTCAGGATTAAACGCAATACCTAAACCACAGACCTCAAGCATTGGGATATCAAAGCAAGAGTTCCCCACTGCAGCACAAGCATCTAAGGAAAGATTAAGTTTTTTTACTAGTTCTTTCACATTTTTATCCTTCTGCATCAGCTCCACATGAAGGATGCCTTCGCCAGTCAAACGCCCGTCTGAGCCAACTATAACTTCATTTGCAAACGTGTAATCAATTCCTATCTCTGCAGCGACTTTTTGTGCAAGAATATCAAGACCTGCACTAACAATCGCGGTCTGCACTCCATGATCTTTCAGAAAAGAGATACAGTCCTGGGCACCGTTGATGAGAGGAATGGAGTACAAAATATTTTCAATGGTTCTCTTGCTGACTGCTTCTCCGTTTTTTTTCCAAAGCGAAACATCCCGTCGGATGAACTCCAGATAATCAATGTCTCCACGGAGGTAAGACACAATCGATCGTTTATTAGTCGTCCCAAAGTAATCATGGATATACCGCCAAGAGCTGACCGTATCAAGCAACACTCCGTCCATATCAAAAAAAACAAGCTTCAGGTTCGTTCTTTTTCGCCCAGCTTTTGAACAAGGTTCTTTGTTTGTACGATAACAGGGATAGGTGCAGGTTGTTCTCATCAGGGGCACCTCATCGCTACTCATCTATTAATACGTTTATTCAGGTTCTATTAGTCATAATCTTCATGGGAGTGCGGCTTGTTTCATATGATGGTTATCATTCCAGAGCTAAACACAGACTAAACATTTATTAAGTATCGTGTATATTTATTGATGGGTTTGTCCGATGAAATGGTTTCCTAAGCTATTGATAAAACAATCACTGGTAATTTTTATTGTCATTATTGGGTTCCTGTTTTGTCCGTCTTTTGCCGCATACAATATGGAGTCCTCAAAAGAAATTATTTGGAATAAAATGACTTCAACATTTGAAGAATCTAGTCCGGTAATCTATGACCTGCTAATCATCGCTCCAAAAAAATACGCTGATGCATTACAGCCATTCATTGTACATAAGAACCGCGTTGGGATTAAAACAAACCTAGTGACGCTCAACGACGTGTATCATCAAATGTTCTGGCATGGACGGGACCAGCAAGAGAAAATCAAGTATTTTATCAAAACAGCAAAGGAAGCATGGGGGATTACCTATGTCATGCTTGTTGGAGATTTCGAGACCATCCCGATACGATATGTGTACAACGCCGACAATAACACAGGTTGGAATGAACCGTGTTTCATTTCAGAGCTGTATTACGCGGATCTCTATGACAAGAACCAGAACTTCTCAAGCTGGGATACAAGCAACAATGGAATCTACGGTGAATGGTACGGGCAGACCGCACGAGACCCTAATATCGATTTGTACCCAGATGTCTTTGTCGGACGACTCGCCTGTATCAATGAAGCGGAGGTACGGGTCATGGTTCGGAAGATCATTACGTATGAAACAACCGCATATGGCCAAGACTGGTTCAACAGGTTTGTTGTCGTAGCAGGTGATACCTACCCAGAATCTTTGAACCCGAACTGGACTGGCAATGAAGGGGAGATCAACACCCAGGATGCGATTGAGAACATGTCAGGGTTCGAGCCAATACGACTGTGGACCTCCGATGGGTCCTTTAGCGGACCAAAAGACGTCATCCGTGCGATCAATAAAGGCTGTGGTTTTTTGCTTTTTGAAGGGCATGCGAATGCGTTTTCCTGGAGCACGCATCCAACGAACGAACCACATACGTGGATTCAGGGATTAAATACTGTAAATATGAATCTGCTGAGGAATAAACAGATGCTGCCGATTTGTGTTGTTGGTGGTTGCCATAACAATGAATTTGATGTCACCCCGAAGAATATTCTCAAGGGGATCAAAGAAGAAGGCTTACGCTATTTCTCAAGTGGGACCTCGCCGTCTGGCTCCTTTTGGAGATATACATGGATACGGGAATGCTGGGGATGGAAACTTGCCCAAATCAGCAAAGGAGGATCGATTGCGACTATCGGGTGTACTGGGCTGGGGATGTCAAAAGAGGATAAAGAATCCTTCAGCGGCGCTGGTGATTACCTCGAACCGACGTTCTTCAAAGAGTACGGGGTGAATGGGACTATGATTCTTGGAAAGGTGTGGGGAAACGCTATTTCTGATTATCTGAATCACTATCCCATTGATTGGAATACACCTGCGGCAAAGGACAGTGCTATTGATGCAAAAACCGTGCAACAATGGGCGTTGTTTGGGGATCCAAGTCTGAAGATCGGTGGATACCCATCATTGGAAGTATCCGGTCTTGGGTAAACATTTATTAAGTCTACCATATATTTATAGAAGGGGAATAAAATGAACAGTTCTGGAAGTAACGCAGTAATCACATTTGGCATCGTGATGGTTTTCCTTGGGTCCAGCTTTGGACCTTTTGTTTCAGCAAGCACAACGCAGGTGCTGATCGAAGTAGGAGGATCACAGCAATCAACCCTGAATGTGTATTCGCTTCTCATTCTTACTCCGACGATATTCAAAAACGAACTACAACCACTGGTGAAACACAAAAACTCTTATGGTCTGAGTACCAAACTAGTGACACTCCCCGAAGTCTATCATCAGATGTACTGGTACGGTCGGGACAATGCTGAGAAAATAAAATATTTCATAAAAACAGCAATGGATGAATGGGGTATCCGATACGTCCTTCTCGTGGGAGGCAGAAGCAGTCAGTTTTTCCCAACTTGGCATTGCCCTGTTCGGTACGTCACTATGGTCGACGATTGGGATGTTGGGTATCTGAGCGATTTGTATTTCGCTGATATTTACGATAAGAACGGTGAGTTTTCGAGTTGGGACAGTGATGGTGATGGCTTGTACGGAGAATGGTACATGGGAGAAACAGCCCAGGACGTTGATATAGATCTCAGCCCAGATGTCGCAATTGGCCGCCTCCCCTGTCGAAGTGAACGGGAGATCAGAATCATGGTGAAGAAGATCATCAATTACGAGACTACCGTGTGTAACCAACCATGGTTTTCCACCATGCTGGTCGTCGCTGGGGACACCTACCCTGAGACAAGTAATGCAAATTGGACAGGTTTTGAAGGTGAATATTACGCAGAGAGGGCTATTGAGAATATGACGGGTTTTACTGCGACCCGACTCTACACCTCAGATCAGACATTTTTAGATAAAAAAGACGTCATCCAAGAATTCCGTAACGGATGGGGTTTTGTGTACTTTGTTGGTCATGGCAGTCCAAAACAATGGGGGAACAACGCTCCCAACGGCTCGGAGTTTATCCAAGGTCCGAATAGTAACGACATGTGGAAGTTCCGAAACAGAAACAAACTCCCGGTGTGTGTGGTCAGTGGATGTCATAACAGCCAGTTCGACGTCTGCCTCAGACGATTGTTTAATAATATCACACGATGGAGACAAGAATATGTCCCAGAATGTTGGAGCGAACGGATCATTCGGGAACCATCGGGTGGTTCCATTTGTTGCATCGGTTGTACCGCACTTGGGTTTACCAAAGAGGATAAAACCTCATTTAAAGGGGGCATCAATGAACTGGAATGCGCCTTTTTCCATGCGTATGGCCAAGACCATGTTACGGTTCTTGGCGACACATGGGCTGCTGCTGTTACCTGGTATGCTCAGACATATCCCGTCGAGTGGAATTCACCGGGTTTAGGTGACTCATGGATCGATGCCAAAGTCGTCCAATCATGGGCACTGTTTGGGGATCCCAGCCTACAAATCGGTGGCTTACCCCAGTAACTTCTAACTCTTTCTCCTAGACGATAAGGAATAGTTTTAAAAAGGGTGTTCTCCTTACCTTCTGCCATGTCCTTACCATTAGATGTCCTTGAAAAAGCAGTGAACCAAAAATTACTCCTTCTCTTAAAGGATGGAAGGCATATTGAAGGCAAACTGTTAGGGTATGACGAATACATGAACCTCGTGCTTGACGAAGTAGAAGAAACCAAGGATGAGACGAAGCGTCGACTCGGGAGAATTATCCTGAGAGGCAGTAACGTCGTCAGTATTTCTTTTATATAATAGAAAAGCATATATAGGGGTTATTCTTATTATCACATGGAAGGAATTGGGCTGGTAGTTGTTATTTTGTTAGAGTGCATCCCATCCCCTCCTAGTGAGGCCAGCCGTCCTTCCCTTTTATTTTATTAATTGTTCACAAACTCTTTTTTTTTTTCCCGTGTGATTCCCATGACAAGTGGCCGATTAGCAAACATACCTCATAAGTCGTAACAGCTCTGCAATCACCCCCACCTAGAGAAGAAAAAAATCCCCTTGTTTTTTGATTCTATCTTTCGCCCCACCCTTTTTTTTTAATCATGTCCCCCCGATAACTGATAAGAAAGTTTTAATTCCATGACGCATTTCTACAGTTGATTCCTATGGGAAAATCAGTACAAGTATACCGAGGCAACACTCTTCGCTGTAAAAGCTGGAAACAGGAAGCAATCCTACGAATGTTGGAAAATAACCTTGAGAATGCGGAAAAACCAGAGGATCTGATTATCTATGGTGGGACAGGAAAAGCAGCACGGAACTGGAAATGCTATGATGCAATCGTCGAATCACTTAAAACATTAGAAAATGATCAGACTCTGTTAATCCAATCAGGAAAACCGGTGGCAATCTTCAGAACATGGACCACGGCACCACGAGTACTCATCGCAAACTCAAATCTTGTACCTCATTGGAGCACCTGGGAACATTTCAGAAAACTTGAGAAACTGGGATTAACTATGTACGGTCAGATGACTGCAGGGTCCTGGTGCTACATCGGAACACAAGGAATCATCCAGGGTACTTACGAGACGTTTGCTGCTTTGGCACAAAAACATTTCAAAAGCACTCTGAAAGGAAAAACCGTCCTCACTGGTGGTCTTGGCGGCATGGGAGGCGCGCAACCACTCGCAGTGACCATGAACCAAGGTGTCTGTCTTGCTGTTGAATGTGATGAGAAACGCATCGATCGACGGATAAAAGCAGGATTCTGCCATAAAAAAATAAAAGATATCGACGAAGCTCTTGAACTCATAACCTGGGCAAAAAAAGAAAAAACACCTCTTTCCGTTGGCCTGCTTGGGAACTGTGCAACGATAATGCCACGACTTGTAAAACAAGGATTCAAACCTGATGTTGTCACCGATCAGACCTCCGCACATGATGAACTCAACGGATACGTCCCGGCCAAGTTCTATGGAGACACTCTGGATGAAGCAGCAGTCTTACGAAAAAAGAATCCGACAGAATATATCAAACAATCCATGCAGAGCATCAAACAGCATTGCAAAGCACTCCTGAATTTTCAGGAAAAAGGATCAGTCGTATTTGATTATGGAAATAACCTGAGAGGACAAGCCTTAAAAGCAGGTCTGAAGAACGCGTTTGATTATCCAGGATTTGTCCCTGCCTATATCCGACCCATGTTCTGTGTCGGTCGCGGTCCATTCCGCTGGCTCGCACTTACAGGGGACCCAGAGGACATCCTGAAAACCGATCAGGCAGCATTGAAGTTATTTCCAAAAGATAAGGTCTTAACAAACTGGATTAGACTTGCGGAGGAATATCTCCCCTGGGAAGGACTCCCTGCCAGGGTCTGCTGGCTCGGGTACGGAGAACGAGCAGAATTTGCTCTTGTCATCAATAATATGGTCCGAGAGAAAAAAATCGGTCCAATCGCAATCACCAGAGATCACCTGGACAGCGGGAGTGTCGCTTCACCGTATAGGGAGACCGAAGCAATGCAGGATAAAAGCGACGCAATCGCTGACTGGCCCCTATTGAACGCACTGCTCAACTGTGCAGCAGGAGCGGACAGCGTTCAAATCCATAATGGTGGTGGCGTCGGCATCGGTCTTTCCACCCATGCAGGGATGGTCGTTGTCTGCGATGGAACCAAAGAAACCGATGAACGTATCAGACGAGTCTTTACCACAGACCCAGGGATAGGTGTCGCCCGACATGCGGATGCAGGGTATAAGGAAGCGATAAAACAGGTGAAAAAATCTGATATCGCCATCCCAATGATGGAGAAATAAAAAAAACGTACAAGATGAAAAGAAAACCTGCTGAATTACTCTAAACTACCCACCGTTGCTTCTACATCATGGAGGATTTCACAAGATTTCACCAGTTCTTTCATTTTCGTATGATCCGGGTACAATGGTCTATCCTCATCAAGGAACTTGACATATTTTCGAATGACTTCCTTAGCCTTGGTGACACCCTTACCACATGTATAATCCCGGAAGTCCAACGCCTGTGCAGCGGCCATCAGCTCAATCCCAAGGATCCCGTACGCGTTATCAAGTATCTGGAAATTCTTTATTGCAGTGTTCATCCCCATTGAAACAAAATCCTCTTGATCAGCAGCAGCAGGAATCGATTGAATCGACGCAGGAGCTGACAAAATACGTTGTTCCACAATTAGTGCATCAGCGGTATATTGACTCAACATGAGGCCTGAAAACATCCCAGCACCCTTTGTCAAGAACGCAGGTAACCCAACGTTTAATGCAGGATTATTCAAGCGATTCATCCGACGTTCAGACATCACAGACACCATCGTGATCGCGACACCAGCCATATCCATTGGTAATGACACCGGTGTGCCTTGGAAGTTCGCACCAGACAATTGCAGGTTCTCATCAGGGAAGAAAATCGGGTTATCCCCAACACCGTTCAATTCAATTTCAACCTGGGCTCGTGCATACGCAAGGGCATCATGAGCAGTACCAATCACCTGAGGAGTAGACCGCATCGAATAGGCGTCCTGAATCTTACATTTCATCTTTCCTTCGAAAAGATCCCCGCCTTTGATAAGTTTCTGAATCGCCAGCGCACTGCGTACTGCACCAGGGAAACCACGCGCTTGATGGATTTTCACATTATACGGTTTCATATTCGCTTTCAATGCTTCCAGGGACATCGCTGCCGCTATCTCAGCTTGCTTCAACCAATTATTCGCATCATACAAGAATAGGCCACTCATAGCGGTCAACAGATTAGATCCGTTTATGATCGCAAGACCATCCCGCGCTTGTAACCCCGGGACCGGAATTCCTGCTTTCTTCAGAGCATCCCGCCCATGAAACAGTTCCCCCTGATAATAGGCTTGGCCTTCACCCATCATGAGCAAAGCGATTTGCGCCATAGGGGCAAGATCACCACACGCACCTACTGATCCTTTCTGACAGACAAACGGAGTGACTCCTTTATTTAACATCTCGACGAGCGTCTGTGTAATCTCAGGCCGACATCCAGAATTCCCATGGGCATGGACATTCACCCGGGCGGTCATCGCACCACGGACATACTCAATCGGAGCTGGTTCTCCGATTCCTGCCGCATGATTATAAATGAGATATTTTTGGAATTCTTTCATCTGTGCATCGTTCAAAACAACCTCGGAAAACTCCCCAATCCCTGTATTGACCCCATACATGATCTCATGAGTTTTGATTTTATTCTCAAGCATCTTCCGACATGATTTAATACGCGTCAGAGCGTCAGGATGTAACTGTATCTCCTCATTTTGCCGCGCGACCTTCACGAGTTTCTCAATACTTAATCCAGATCCAGTGATCACAATAGTCATGCAAACGCCTCCTTTTCTTTCAAAGGGTGATACGGGTATAAAATAAGTAGCTATTAAGTTTCTCGCTCTTTCTCCCTTAATGAACAGCGTGTTTATTAGAAAAAAAGGAAAAAATTATGGACCGATTACCAATTTGAGCACAAAGGGGCCAAGCAGAAAACCAGTCGCATGTTTTGTTGCCTGATCTGCATTGGAGGACTCAGCCGTTACTTCTATCTCAATATTACCGATCCAGAACAGTTTTGCCTTTGACTGTAATGAATCCATTGGTGGAAGCAATTCGATCTCATTGGTCATTGATACATCAAGAAGCTTGAATAACCCCCCTGTTACTGAAATCGTGATATGCACATTACTTGCGTTCACTTCACCAACGTTCCTGACCTGAGTGGTGATACCAAGACCTCCAGAGATGCTAGAGATTTCCAGAACAGGTCGAGGCTGTAAAGCCATCTCCGCTAGGGTCGCTAAAATAAGCCGGGTGAACCGGGCGGAGTAGGAAAGATTCATATGTTCAATCGTATCGTCCGCTGAATGGTAATAATCATTAAAATTATACTCATGGTAGAACACCGCATCGTATCCGAATTGCCAGAAATAGTAATGATCACTTCCCCAGGTCTCCCCCTGAGGAATTAACTCAATGTTAATGTAGTCCCAATAGATCTGGCTAATCTCCTGGGTGTAATCGACGATCCATTCTGAGGCAGCATTCTCGTAGATTTTCCCTTTGGTGCCATCAGAAGGTAATGGAGCAAAACCGATCATGTCTGCATTAAGAACCGCGATAATGGTATCATTGTTGTAATAGGCATCCTCCGCGTAATGGTAACTACCTATCAATCCTTGTTCCTCCCCTGAAAAAGTGACAAATCGGATCGTATGATAAAACTCGTAGTTCCTCATCACCTCTGCTGCAGCAAGAACTGCTGCAACACCGGAACCGTCATCATCCGCCCCAGGGCCTGCAGCAACCGTATCATAATGGCCACAGATGATGAAGATATTGTCAGAGCCCGACCCAGGTAACGTTGCCTCGACATTCCTCCCAGAAACAGTATCATCACTATAATTATGGTACCGGACTTGTAATCCCATATCCTGAAACGTCTCATAGATATAATGAGCTGCCTGATCACATGCTTCAGTTCCTGACAAACGTGGCCCAAAACTCGTCAGATTCTCTAAATACCCAAGGATGAGTGATTCGTCAACCTGCTGTAATAATTCACTGACATCGAGATTCATTGTGGTCGGAGGAATAGGGTTCATAAGAGGGTAATGATGGGGAACCTGCACGGAGACAAGGTCGGTTATATTTGGGAGATACGCAGGTCGATGAGGAGTGGGATCAGTTGATGTATTTGGCGTCTGTGCAAAAGCATACCCCGGTAGAAATAAGAGACAAAAAGTGATACCAACAACAAAAGCCTTCCATGCGATATTCCTTTTATGTACCATAATTTTCATAACAGTATCCCCTATTTTTTCAATTTCTTGTATAGCTATATATTTCATTGCGCTATATATATATTTTTGTACATGGGATCAACTTAGGACCAACTCAAAAAGGTGAAAAATAGAAAAGAAAAAAAAGAGAAAAACTGAGAGTATTTCTAGGTTAAAGGACCATCTTTCCACAAATCATCGCGCATGGGTCGACCTATTTTTTTCTCCCATTCTTTAATCGGCACCGAATGTTTCTCACGGATCCTATCCCCGTACCCAAGGCCATTATAGGAGCAGAATGGGATAATGCCTTCCTCAGTCGTATAGTGGATACAACACCGTTCGAGTCGATGCAGGTTCAGGTTAAACGTATCCTGGAACCACATGGTGCCGACAAACAGGCTTTTATAATGGAAGCCACGCAAGGAATCATAGCTTCCACCGACGGCAGCATCAATTAAGATTTTTTTCAAGTCAAAATCTTTCGGTGCTTTTTCCTTATCAACGAATTTATCAACATTCTTTAAAAATGAAGCAGCGACCCTGACCTTTTTCAACGGACCTTTAATCTTTGCTTGGTCATTGATAAAAGTCATGAACCCTTCCACATCAATAAATCTGGTTATCGGCAGCGGTTTGCCATCCTCTAAAAAGATATAGGTTGCACCACCACAGCCAGGGTGCGCAGTGAACTCCACCTGTTTTTCACCTTTCAAGGACTCAATTAAAGAAGAAACTGGATAGACAAAAGGAACCGGATAGAAATCATCCCGGGAGATCTGACCATTGAACTCCTTCTCGATGACCTCCAGCATTCTGACATAATCCACGCGTTGTTTCTCCCGTTTCTCGTCCTTAATTTTCGTGATTCTTCCACAAAACGAGACCGGTTGGAAATTCACGCCTCGTACGATATCGATGTTATCCAAAGCAAATTGGATTATCTTGCCAGTCTCATGAAGGTTCTTCTCACCAATAAGCACCGGGACAAGCACCGCTCGCAGATTCGCTTGGCGGAAATTATCAATCGTCTGAATCAGTTGATCTATCCAGGGGTTTGTCTCCTTGGTGACACCATCAAAACTCATGTACACCGTGTTAACCTTTGCTTCTTTCAGTTTTTTACAATACTCAACGCTTTCAGCAAGTTTAATACCATTTGAATTGAGCTGTATATGAGAAAAACCAGTTTCATGTGCCATCCGAATTATTTCAAAGAGGTCCTCACGGATGGTTGGTTCTCCTCCAGTTATTTGAATAGCTTTCGAACCCATAGGTCGTTCGTCACGCGCCTGTTGTAACATGCGTTTTATCTCATCTAAGGAAGGCTCATAGACATATCCTGATGCACCTGCATTCATGAAACAATAGCTACAGCGAAGGTTGCATCGGTTTGTCACTAACAAATTTGTCAGTACACTTTGCGATCGATGCTCTGGATACAGCATTGGATCATCAAACAACGATGTTTTCACATCAGGAGAGACATCTCCGCGTTTTTCGAATTTCATCCATTTTTCATACAACGCGACATCACCAAAGTAGATGTCTTTAAAATCACCATGTACATCGCATGTTTTCGCAATCCAGACTTTCCCTTCGTCCTCAATAATCTTTGCGTCTATCTTATGGATTTTCCCTTCTTGGAAGCATGCAGGGCATACAGAAGCTGTTTTCTCCAATTCCTTCATATCTGTCAACCTTCTTCAGAATTCAAAAGGACTATATGGTCTTTTCTTTATATATTTTAACTCTCTCTGAAGCGCTCCGAGAAGAGATAAGGGATGGGATGGGCAGGCCAACGGAAAAAAGATGGTGTTCGGCCTGACCATATCGGTGTTCGAAGACTGACGAGGGCGTTTCACCTATAAAAGTCTACGCTGTCATAATATCATTTTGACAAAATACCAGAACGGTTACACATCGAGAAGTATCGTTTGGTTTTATAAAGCCCTGCATCATACCATCAGACGGGTATTTATGGTGATTGTCGCTCCTTCCATTCTCTCTGCAGATTTTACAAAACTCCATGAGGAAATCAAAGCAGTCACTGCTGCAGGAGCGGAATGGCTTCACATTGATGTCATGGATGGTCATTTCGTCCCAAATATCACGATTGGGCCTGTCGTGGTAGAAAACATCAGGAAAAAAACATCATTATTTCTTGATTGTCATCTGATGATTGAGCATCCTGAAAAGTATGTCGATGCGTTCCTGAAAGCAGGTGCTGATCTTATCACGATTCACCGAGAGAGTGTTTCGGATCCTCTTCCGATAATCAAACATATAAAGGAATCAGGGGGCAAAGCAGGTATTTCTATCAACCCGGAGACATCGTTTGAAACAATCCGATCTCTGATCCCGGAGGTTGATTTAGTATTGATTATGTCTGTACATCCTGGATTTTCAGGGCAACGGTTTATCCCTGAGGTAGTCCCAAAACTTAAAGAGGCAAGTGAGGTCATCAAGAAAACAAAAAAACGGATTTATCTGCAGATAGATGGGGGGATCAACCATGAGAATGCTGGCCTTGTCAAACAGAACGGGGCAGATGTCCTCGTCGCAGCGAGTTTTATTTTTCACAATAAAGATTACCAGACTGCAATCAAGCAGTTAAAAGAAGCCTAGCTGATTATAAAATACCTGCAGCTAAATCTCTGAGGACTTCTTCTTTATTTTTTGCTTTCACCACACCACTGGCGAGAAGGACTCCATCAGCGCCTAGCTCAATTGCTTTTGCGACATCTCTGCCGTTTTTCACCCCAGCACCGCAGAGGATTTTTACGGTTTTATTGATGCTACGGACCGCCTGTACTGTGTTGCTTACAATGCCAGGATCTGCCGTAGTAACCGAGATATCACCACCGATAAGTTCAGGCGGTTCTATTGCAATCATCGAGGGAGTAAAGGTCGACACAGCCTTAGAGGTACCCACATTATTTGTACATACTAAAGTATCCAATCCAAGGTCTTTTGCTCTCATCAGACAGGTATCGATATCCGCAAGAATCAGACGATGTTCACTATGGTTGATAAGAGTACCAACAGCACCAGCAGATTTCACGGCTTCTGGTAACGTCCAACCCGTGCTACTCCCCGGTTTTATCGGATCGATATGTTGCGCATACACCGGGATGCTGACCTCCTCTGCACAACGAGTGATATCACACGCTTGCACAGCAATCGCCATACTGACATTGGTTTCTTTTGAGACTTTCTCCATAAGCTTTGCTAGTTCCAGTGCATTCATACCCGTTGATTCAGTGTATGTTTTCACATTCAAAACAATTGCTGGAATTTTCAACATATCTCGTTACCCACCTTCGTATCTACTGTGGTAATCGGCAAGGGAAATAAATAAGCTTTCTTTTCATTTTAAAACGAAAACCTGGCGACATTCATTATTTTGTAACGACTATTGTCAGGACATCCTGGTCCTTTAGCGTGTGTTCAAGACCGACTTTCTGACCAGAATGCTTCGCTGATGGACCCCAGACCGAGGCGTATCGGAAATTCCTATGAAAATCACGATGGATATACCGACATGCATCAGCAACGGTCTGACCCTCTCGCAAGATCATCGGTTGCATAAAATCAGCTTTCTTCCCAACCGGCTTCATATAGATTCGAATAAGTCGAAGATGCAAAAAAATCTGTTCTTTCAGAGGATCGAGATTCTGTTTGTTTTTCGCAGAGATAGCGCAGACGTCCCATCGTTTTTGATGTAATTGATTGATAAGACCTTTTAATACATCAGCAGAGGCAAGATCCGTTTTATTTATCACCACCAACGCAGAGATATACACACGGTTTTGTGCAAACGAATCAATAAGTTGATCCTCCGTGAGATCATCCCGTAACGTGATATCAGCATTAATCACAAACTCAGAGGCAATAGCTTTAATAAGCAACTCGTTTAGATGCGTTAAGGGAACTGTGGAATTCACAATGATTCCACCATACGACTTTTTTGTGATGACGACATCGGGTTTCTTCTCATTTAACCGCACTCCAGCCACATGAAGCTCTTTTTCGATTAACTCAATTTGCTGAAGATTAAACGCATCAATCATTAACATGAGGAGATCGACGCTTCTTACTGCAGAGATGACTTCCCTACCTCGGCCTCTTCCCTTCGACGCACCAACGATAAGACCCGGTAAATCAAGAATCTGAATCTCGGCTCCCTTGTACTTCATCATCCCAGGTATCGTCTCTAAGGTTGTGAAATCATAATCACCAACCTTACTATCTGCAGCCGTCAGTTGATTAAGAAGCGTACTTTTCCCAACGCTCGGGAACCCTACAATCCCAACAGACGCATCACCGGTTTTCTTAATGGAGAAGCCTTTGCCTTTCGAGCCAGCGCTTTTTCGTTTCTCCCCGATCTCCCGAAGCCGCGCCATTTTTGCTTTAAGCTTTCCGATGTGATGTTCTGTCGCTTTATTTTTCTGAGTTTTGAAAATCTCGTCTTCTATTTCTTTGATCTGTTTTTCTATTGAGGTATCCATAGCGTTACCTGCTCTATATGCAGAGGATGTTTATAAAAAACACGTGTATAAAAACATAATGGACTAACGGACAATGAGGGTGCCTTTTTTACCCTGGAGCGCATCCCATCCTTGTTCGATATTTGAGATAATAACGCGTTCTCCGCCAAATTCTAAGAAACGTAAGGCAGCTAGGATCTTTGGCCCCATATTGCCTTTTGGGAACTCACCATCAAGATAGTATTGTTTCATTTCATTATAGGTCACTTTGTCTATGGGTTTTTGCGAAGGTGTGTTATAACGAAGATAGACTTTTTCCACATCAGTAAGAATAAGCAGCACCTGTGCGCCAACCGCCTCAGCGAGTCGTTCTGCGGCTAAATCTTTATCGACCACAGCCTCCAATCCATCAAGACCCCAATTTTTTTTCTCAATCACGGGCATCCCTCCACCCCCAGAGGCGATGATGATAATATCATCATCTAACATCTTCCGGATGATATCCCCTTCCACGATACGCAACGGATCAGGAGAGGGTACGACAATCCGCCACCCGCGAGGCAAACGGGTCATATGATACCCTTGTTTTAACATACGCATTGATTCATCTTCCGAATAATATGGACCGATGGGCTTGGTCGGATTCTCAAGAGAAGGATCCTTTGAATCCACAATCACCTGTGTAATAAGCGCAATCACTGGCTTATCGATACGCTCGCGTTTTAATGCATTCAAGAGGCATTGCTGGATCATATAACCGATTAATCCTTCGCTTTCTGCAACACAAATCCCCAACGGCATCTCAGGGGTGATATCCTTTGCAGCCTGGTTCTGAAGAACAAGTGCTCCCACCTGAGGTCCATTCCCATGGGTGATCACAACATCCCAACCTTCTTTGATCATTCGCACGATGGATCGACAGCTCTCCCGGGTGTTGGCAAACTGTTCGTAAATAGTCCCTTTCTGACCTTTCTTTATTAACGCATTACCCCCGAGGGCGATAACGACTCGTTTCTTCATAACAGGGGGCTAGAAATAGTTTCTTGGTATAAAAATCAGATGGTGCAAGGAGATATATATCCCATACAATTTCTCCAATGGAAACATATGTTTGAACAAGAAAGAGATCGGTTGGTTTTGCATCTTCGCAAGGAAGGTTACATCAAAACCGATTCAGTACAACAAGCATTTCTGAAGGTTCCTCGAGATGAGTTTGTACCAGATTTCTTAAAAAACTATTCGTACATTGATACTCCCCTTGATATTGGGAATGGCCAAACCATCTCCGCGCCACATATGGTTGCAATCATGTGTGAGGCTTTAGACATAAAAGAAGGTCAGAAGATCTTAGAGATCGGCACAGGATCCGGGTATCATGCCGCGATTGTGGCACAGCTCGTCGGGGAAACCGGAAGCGTCTATACCATTGAACGGTTTGAATCTCTTGCGACAAAAGCCAAACAACATCTTCATGCTATCAACTGTACAAACGTAGTCGTGGAAGTCGGTGACGGGTCCTGCGGGCTTCCTGCGTTTCAACCATATGATCGGATCTATGTCACCTGTGCTGCCCCTAGCATTCCTCAACCACTTATTAATCAACTACAAGACCCGGGTAAATTACTAATTCCAATCGGAAATCTGTATTGTGAACTAACACTGCTTCAGAAAGAAAAACAAAAACAGACAGTACATCATCTTGGAGGATGCGTGTTTGTGCCTCTCGTCGGAAGATTCGGACATTAATTCAGAGTTTATAGCCGATATCCCGCAACAGCTTCTTTCGCCAAATGAAATCTTCTTTGTTCTCGACACCCTTGGGGGTGAACCCGTCGATGACGCCAAGGATCCCCCGGCCAATTTCACTACCAACTCTTGACTCAGCAACAATAACGTTGGTGGGATTTGCAGTCGCGCAGAAAATCGAACAGACCTCAGGGACATTCTTGATGCTATTCAGCACATTGAGCGGATAACAATCCTTCATGAAAATGAGAAATGTGTGTCCTGCTCCGATATTCATCGCGTTTTTCTCCGCAAGTTCCTTCAGAGCCTCATCGTTTCCTTCGATTCGTATTTTGCAAGCACCACTTGCCTCGCAAAAGGCGATACCAAATTTTCCATTTGGTACAGCGTTCTTCATCGCTTCATAAAGATCTTCAACAGTTTTAATGAAATGAGTTTGCCCTAAGATGAAATTGATCTCGTCACTTTTTTCTATTGCAACCAGTTTAAATTTTATCTCATCCATAGACGACTCCCCAGTAGATGATTAGAGGAATAGAACAAGAGTATTTAAGCCTATGAGAAAATGAAATCTTTTTGTTAAAAGAAAGGAAATAATCAGGTGAAAGGCCTCAACCGTGAAGTCCTTTGACACTGACTATCAATGCAGATGTTCTGAGTCGTATCCTTCGGTGTTACACTGCTTATTGGGTGCCTAGACCCAGGAGCTGTTTCAGCAGGATAAACTTCCATTCGTAATAGATGACATACGATCTTGACGCTCGGTCAATCAAACGACCGGCGCTATCATAAGCCCACGCGGTGGTCTCATACAGGCCATCGTTGAGATAGAAGTACCCCTCGAAACCACTTCCGGTTTCATTAATAGAAGTCGCGTTCCATCGTTGGTCTGCTAAAAATTTATTCTGCATCTGAATGACAACAGATTTAACTGAATCGGAACCCGCTGCATGTACTGTCATACCACCTGTGCTAATAATCATGGATACTCCTAGGAGGTCGAGGGAATAAATATATCCATAGGTCTTGTCAAATGTCAAGAAAACAAAGTAAAGATATCCAGGTCTGCAGTTCGATAATTCAACCTGTGGTGATATCGACACATTATATGTTTTAGACCATCCACTTTGTTTGCCAAACTCGTCTCGTGCTCGTACCTTCACCTCGTACGTGCCGTTATCAGCCCATTCATGAGTTGCATTGGTTTGTTCACCAAACTCATACGGACCAAACCATTCACTTACGTTCCCATCGCCCCAGTCCCACTGATAGGAAACCTTATCTCCTTCCGGGTCAGGAGCAACGGTTAAGAATTCCAGTGAAATCCCTTTACCGGCTTTTGGAGGTCCATCAAGAACCGTAGGTTTGAATGGTGGTTGGTTCCCCGCGGTAGTAAAATTCCAAATAGGACCCAGAGTGTATTCATATTGACTGTTGTGAGAGACAATTTGCCAATAATACGTAGTGTTTAACAAAAGACGATCAGGTTCATAGATTGGTTCGGATTGATTCAGAAAGACCAAGGGTGGTGGATTTTCTATTCCAAAATAGATATCATAGGAAAGGTTCATGTCACCACCAGTCCATTGCAAATCAACAAATACGGTAACACTACTTGATCCCGATGAAGGAATCGGTTGACTTGGTTCTAAAGGAGGTTGTGCAGAAGCATTGGGCAACCCGATGCTTGAGAATGTTGCTAATAACATTCCTACACAGATAATAATATTTAAATATTTTTTCTTCATATAATCCCTCATATTTTTTCATTTACCTCATAGACGATGACTCTTATATCGCTCTCAATGTTATCTAGGAGTTCTTTGTATTTAAACATTATGAATCAGTGACGTAATCGGGGGATGCTCTGGAGTCGCTGCAGGCGACTCTCGCCGCCAAGACCCGTCGCATATCGCCCAATACGAATGAAGAAGACTGTAAAGAGGCTATATTCATCGACTAAGGTTCCATTTCCATCATACGCAGTGATATTAAGGATGTACGCACCACGAGTAACATTCATAACGCAGGAGAAACCATCAGAGTTATCGTCATCGATGACTTCCATGGTTTCGATTTTCAACTGGTTTTCTGCATTAAACGTTACCGATTGTACAATATCTGTAGCAAATCCCTGCAATTCCATCTCATGGCTGGTAAGAATGATCACAACCCCAAGACGTGCTAAGAAATCTGAGAAGATAAACGATCGGTTAAATGAGAAAAGTTTGAAGTAAACAGTCCCAAGTTTCACATTTGAAAAATTAATCTGTTCTGCGATGACCATGGGATGCACCGCGGACCAATTGCTTTCGCTTCCACCAGAATATCTTGCTTTCACGCGGACACTGTAGTTTCCATCATTTGCCCATTCATTGGTTATAATCATTGGTACACTGGAATTGTAAGGACCAAACCACTCACTAACATTTCCGTCGCCCCAGTCCCAGATATAATAGATTTGTTCTCCCGCAGGGTGGTACGCAACAGCGGTAAACGTAAAGGGAATCCCATTTCCACCCTGTGTTGGTCCAGTGATATCAGGAGTCTCCGTTGCGAAGTTATTAATCGAAAATACAGCATTGGATCTGTCAGTACCGATGTTAAAAAACTCGTCAATAGCCGTCACCGCGACAAGATAGAGATTTCCATCGGCGACCAAGCTGCTATTCCAGAGATAATACCCTGTATTATTTTGCTGGGAGGCAATCTCATTCCAACTCGCACCATTATCAGCGCTGTATTCTAATAAAATGACACCGTCCAAATCCATGGTTTGATCATCAGATGCAGACCATTGAATCATGATTTCTCCATTGAGGACCTCTCCGCCATTCGGAAAGATAACCGTGACTTGTGGTGGAGTTGTATCAATATACCCATCGGGATAAACCCATGGATGATTATCAATATTTATCCCTGATGAATTGACCACATAGGGTGTATCCCAAGTACCGGTTGATGAAATAATATCAGCATTTGGATAGAGTAATCGGTAATTGTCCCAGTAGTTACCTGTCACTCCATCATCCCATATATTGTATGCAGTATCAAAATAGCAGGAGACATGAATGAGATTATTCATAAAATTGTTATGATAAATCTGATTGTTACTCGAATTTGCCAGTTGTATTCCTTTGATGTTATCTTGGATAGAACAGTCAGTAACCAGGAGATTCTGATACTCAGAGATTTCAATACCGCTCGTGGTACAATTTGTAAACGTGCAAGATGATATGGTTGAATTAGTTCCATTATGGATATGAATCCCAGCAGCTGCGTTTCGAATTGTAAGCTGTGATACCGTTATCGAATAATTGCCGTTTATCTCGATGGTATTTAATCCAGCACCATCTAAAATTGTTGTTTGTTGGTTTTCACCAATAATATTCATATGTTTTTCAAGGGAAACAGAGGTGTTCAAATATTCACCTTCATGGATGAAAATAGTACCATTTTCCGCGAGGACCGCAAGTGCATCGCTAATGAACTGCAAGGGATATTCTGCAGTTCCATTCCAAGGACCCTCAGTATTTTGCATGTCTACATGGATGTAATTGAGATATTCTTCGAACACAAGCATATAATACATATCGGATCGGACGGTGTTATTTGATGTGTCTATTGCCCAGATATAAAACGAGTACGTTCCAGAGACCGGAACGATATCCACTTGGTAGTAATAGTCATTGCCACCAATGTTGGACATCGAATCATTTATAGGGGGAAATCCAGCGGGTCCAGAGATATTGATTTTTACATCTGCAACACTGACGTTATCCGTAACGGTACAGGATTGGTAGAGGAAAAAACCTAGATCAGTTCGTACTCCTGCATGAGGTCCATAGGAGACAGATGTGATCACCGGTGGTTCTAAATCATCTGCAATAACTAAGGATACCGGTGTCAAAAAAGCTATAGTAATGCCAATAATTAAACCAATTTTTATTATTTTATGCATAGGATTCCCCCATAACACAACAATTGTACATAGGCGTCATTACTAATAAAACTTTCTATATATTTTTTCCTCCAAATAGATATCCTTAATCTGTTACTTTTTCCTCAATAAAATCGTTTCTGAACAAAGCAAAGGCATCTTGGAAAAAATGACTATTCATTTTTTCCCCGAAAAACGATGAATTTTCTATTTATACATTTTTGCTTAAAAACGTCGTTGTCCCTTGAGGCACAACAAGAACCTTTGATTCTTCACCAGAAATTGCTAACGCTTTTAACAACGCATCATTCGGTGTTTTTTCCGTTATAAATCCAAAGAGTTCTGTGACATCTTCTGTGTCCATTTCTGAGACGAAGATCACCGGATGGTTTTCTACGGTAATTCGATGATAAAAGGCTTTATGGGCACCGATGATGAAATTCTCATGTAACGCCTGTTGAATTTCTTTAGATGTTTTATATTTTTTCAACCAGTCGATATACAGTTGACTCCCCGGTCCTTGCGGACATTCAGCAACAAGGACGATGACTCCACGGGGTTTTACAATCTGACAGGCGGTATGCATTGCTTTCATCGCTTGGTAAAGATTAATATCATGAGGATGTCCGTTTGCAGCGGTTATCACAATATCTGGTGCCTGTGAAATTTCTTTTTTATACATGGTATCGACAAGTTTTACTCCTGCGTCCATGACGGGCTCTGGTTTTCCTGCCCAAGCACCGACGATACGATGATGGGAGTTTTGTACGACACTCAGAGCAAAGTCGCATCCTGCAAGATGCATCGCCTCGTTCATCTCTTGGTTAATCGGATTTTGTTTCAACAACCCCATGCAAGAGTGTTTTTCAAAAAGCAAACTATGGTTCCGTTGAATGGTATTTTTTGAAGAAATCCCCGGCAGGATGCTTTTCCGTGTTCCACCATATCCCGCAAAATAATGGTATTCAATGTCCCCGAGAAGTACTTTGAAATCAGCTTCGACAAATTCCTTGAGAATCTCGATGTCGTTGCCTCGTTTACTTCTGCCGACAGTCACATGATTCCCTTTTATCGCATCATTGGAGATAATCATATAATTCCGGAAGATTTTATCGCCAACAAGTTCTTTTATCACATCCGCAGATGGGGGAGTATGCGTTCCTGTCGCGATGATGATAAGGACGTCTAAATCGTTCACACCTGCGTTTTTCAACTCTTCCAGCACCGGTGGTAATAACATCTTTGTCGGGCAGGGTCGTGTATAATCATCGATAACAATCGCAACAGTATCCCCTGGACCGACCAGGGTAGAAAGTTGTTCAGTTCCTAAGGGATTTTTCAATGCGTCCTGGATCATCAGTTCAGGTTGCATTGGTTGGATGAACTCTTTTGGGACAGCAACTTCAAGAAGGTTTTTCTCAGGAACATCAAGAGGTAATGTTCCCTTCCCATAAGGCAGCTCAATATGCATTTTTTTTCTTTCCGCTTAAGATTTTTTTGAGTAGCTTTTTGTCCAACGTACCCGTCTTGGGATACGACCCAGATTCAACATGTTTTTCTGGCATTTCATTTTACAAAAATACAAAACGGTGCCATCCTTTTTTACAAACAATTTCCCCGTTCCAGGTTCGATATCAGTTCCACAGAATGAACATGTTCTTTTCTCGACCATGCTTGTCTCCCTCTTATCGTGGTCCACCAAGTTTTTTTGCTTCTCGTTGTGTTTCGCTTAACATGAGTATGTCGCCTAGTCGAACCGGCCCCATGACGTTACGGGTGATGATTTTTCCTTTATCTCTCCCATCTAAGACGCGGACTTTCACCTGAGACGCTTCACCAGCCATCCCTGTCCGTTCGATGACTTCAACGACTTCACATGGGGTTCCTTCGATAACCATACTCTTAACCCTGCTTCTTTTCGGTTTCTAGTTTTTTAATGATGTTTTCTACAAGGTCTTTCTCGCGCCCAGGGTTTACAATCGCTATGGCACTGGTGGGAATCCCAAGGCCTGCTGCGTTGCCAAGTTCTTCTTTGCTTGGAACATAGGTATAAGGAATGTTTTTTTCTTCGCAGAGAAGCGGCATATGTGCAAGGATTTCTTCAGGGGTGACGTCTTCAGCCATAATGACGATTTTTGCTTGGCCACGTTCGACATATTTTGTCGCTTCGTTCGCGCCTTTTCCTAGTTTTCCCCCATCTCGAGCCTTTTCTATCAATTCATAGGCTAAATCTTGCAGTTCTTTTGATGCTTGAAATCGTACATACATCGGCATTTTTTTTAGCCTCCTTTAAGAGCTTTCATCGATTCCA
>JBFYMQ010000002.1:0-49110 GCA_041304825.1 Thermoplasmatales archaeon | reverse complement strand
TTGGCCAGAGCGCCTGACTCATAAGCTCAGCTCAAAGGTTCGTTTTGAAGCTAATGCTAAGATATCTGGAGGTCGCGGGTTCAAATCCCGCCCCCGACATTCTCGTTCTATACTCAAGAAGAGAAAAAAAACCTTTTTTCATCGGATGCACAGTGAACCTGGGACTAGTAATATATTCCTTAAAGAGAAAATGAAAATGTTTATAAAATTGGACGAATCATTTAATTTTATTTATTTTTTTTTTGCTTTCGTAGAATAAATTTAAAAGAAATCTTTTCTAGCATTATATCATTCTCCTATTTGAGGTAATACTATGGAAAAAAAAAATCGGTATATTGTTTATGGGGCTAGTGTTAGCACTGGATGTTCCAGTCGTAAGCGCATACGCAGATTATGATAAAGAACTCTCCGCGATTGGTGTGATACATATCCACCAAGTTAATTCTGAAATATAAGGATTAGTTCTGCTTGGAAACAACGACGATGAAATCCTTCGATTCACCTTTATAAAGATAGTATATGATGATGGTTACGCACCTATAGATCTAGGTGGAAAAATACCGTTTTTTGGACACCAGATTAAGAATAATCCTGCAAAGTAAAATCGATAAAACGAAAGAATCTTTAGTTTTTCTTCTTTTTTTATGATTTGATTTGCATGAAAACATGCCTCATTAACCTGTTGTTGCTTTCTTTAATGAAGGGTACAATAGCAATATCCTTTTGGTTGCTAAGGAACGGGGGAGTCTAGGAGAAAGGAGGATAAAGGAGAGAAGAACAGAACGAAAGAAATCTCTCGGTTATCTTCAATTGACGCCCCAATAACTATATTGTTTTTAGAGCCTAAAAAACATTTAGTGAAGATTACGGAAATCTCTTTACGTTTCTGGTATTTTTTTTCCATTCGTTCAAAAATTCATTGAAATAGCCTTCAGAACCAAAAGGAAAAAAATTAAATACATTTGAATAAATAGATGGCGCTAGTGGAGGGAAGCAGACGGAGAAAAGAACGATAAAAATATCATTACTCATGTATGTTGCTTTGTTATTGTGTGCTGTCGTAGATTTAGCCTTAACCTACAATTATTATGTCTACGACACCGAGATTTTTATCAACAGCGAATCAAACGTTGAGCTTGTCAGATTCCTCACACAAGGACACTTTCCCTTCAATAATTTCATAAAATTCACCCTTGCATTACCTCTGTTGTTGTTTCTTTTGAGTTGGTTTGATATCTTCCGTGAAAGCATGCGAAGTACTCCTATGTTTTTCATCGAGCGTTTTGGCAGGACAGTTACCTTAGCCATTCCGAGCTTGTTTTGTATCTCGTACAGCTTCTCAGGGGTTACCTGGTACACGAATGCACAGGTCATTTATGATATTCTCTCAGTGGTTGAAATAATGATACGGGGTTCTATCATGATTGTGCTCTTTTCACTCTTTCTGTTAACATTGTTCCTTTTATGGGGTCAAGAAACAGTGGAATCGAAAAAAAACACAGCGTTCTAAACGGTATGAATGCTTCTCCAAAACAGTTGTTTTTCAAGAGATTATCCTTCAAATTCATCGGTGATTTTCCGTAACGCATCAATGAGTCCATCGAGTTGTTTGATGATTTTTAACGCCTCGATTTTACTTCCTTTCAGTTTAATCCTATTTTTTAGTAGTGCCATTGCAGTACCCGTCTTCCCTTCAAAAATATCCCTATAGGCCCCATAGTTGCCTGTAATGACAAACACAGGCTCTTTCTCGGTAATCGTATCACCGATGCGAAGGATAAAATCACTCAATTGACCATCTTTAAGTTCAAGGTAGAAATTCGTCGTGGTATCCTGCGGAGGGACATGTTCAATGACGCCTAGGACGGATGTCGTCAAGTTACCAAGGTCTTTGACAGGATCAAGGTTGCTGCGAATATACTTTTTTCCGTATTCGATCCAGTCCTCAGATAAGAATTTTACCATTCCTCATAATCTCCTAAGAGTGAGTGAAGCACATCTCGAAAGATGGTATCTTCTTCAGGCGTTAGTCCTTTCGGCAGGGGATAAAGTACATGTTCCTTGCGGTAAATACCTTTAAACAGATAATTGATCAGAGTAAAAATATTGCCCATCACCAGAGATTGCTCCGTGGTTTCCAGTAATGTCTTACTGATCCTGCTCGCAGCGTTTGGATCATTGTGATTATAGAAATAGTCATACTCGATGTAGATGAACTTCCCATGGTCTAGTGGACTGATAAAACCAAGGGCATGCTCCAGATGATGTTTATCACCGACGTCTGAAAACATCTTGATCCATTTCAGGATATGCGCCTTATCACCAGCCCACACAGCACCTCCGGGCCCCATCGCCATGCGTTGTCTCATCAACCGCGAAGGCAAGATACGGAACGCATGAAGCCACACGACGTTCGTAAACTCAGGTTTTGAGTATATTTTTTTGAAAAACTCCTGTAGATCTGCGTCATAGACCATTGCGATGTTCGCAGGGGTCGCATCTAACCCTTGCTCCAGATGTTTCTTCATCGGGCCAGCAAAGATCGCCCGGAGGGGATCGTCCTCCTCTGAAAGGATCTTCATAAACTCGCTATCCTTCAGGGACGCAAGTTTTGGGGAACCAAGAATCAAGGTCTTCAGCATGGATTGATCAATGGTGTACCCAGCGATTTCTTCGACGATTTTTTTATCCTCTTTTTTACACACCACATCAAGCACGTACCGCAGTTTCAAATAATTCTTACACACATCTTCGAAGTCTGTTGCGATTTGACGGGTAGGACAGATGAACTCTGCAAGATACTTATAGGAAAGAACCGCAAGGGATAAGCCGACCCCGCGTCTCCCCAGTTCTAAGACTGCGTCTAAGGCGTCTTCGACGTTATCAAACGGGACCATCACTGCTTCCTCATCATCAAAAACAGGGAACAGCTTCACCGTGGTTTCTGTTATGATATACGAGGGGCTTAATGAGATGTTCGCAAATCCGTTATCAACAGAATATGGGTTTGCTATCTCCATATCATGATGCGTTTTAATAGTCCCGTCATTGTCCACCAAAACAAGGTCAATGAAATTATCAGCAAAACACCCATAGGCGTTCCCCCAAGTAGTGACAATCCCGGTGGTCGCGATATTTGCACACACATGAGCTCCAGCCTCAGCAACATTTACCCTAAGATGATGTTTATACGCTTCTTTCTGCAGCTCAAACGACGTCACTCCAGCACCGACGACCGCGGTGCTGCTCTCCGGATGGATCTCCAGTTTCTTCAATCGCAACAGGTCAATTACGATGCCGCGCTCAAGGTTCGTCGCATTGGCAAGCACCGTGGGGGACGCAACGGATAACGCAGTCCCTCCACTGCGTGGGAGGAATGGGATGTTCTGTGTGTTTGCGAATTGTATTATCCGTGAGACTTGCTCAGAGGTTTCCGGCATGACAATATAAAAATCCAAAGGGACACCCGGCGGGATGATCGATCGGACATACGAAGCAATGATCACAGGGTCATTCGTCGCCCATTTCTCACCAACAATCTGCTGAAGACCTTTGACAATAGCATCCTCCGGCACGCTCTGAAGCTTGTTTTTATCAAGAGAAGCAGCATAGTCTTTAATCGCCTGTGCGACTTTCTCTGGTCGTAACTGTGTCGCAAAATTACACTGCTTATCGCAGATGCCACATAAGGTGCAGGAATTCGCTATTTCGATGAGTTTCTCGGTTGGTTTTATTGTTCCTTCGCAGAGATGTTTGATAAGTTCCATACGACCTTGCGGCCAGTATGCCAAAAACCCATATTTTTTCCCAGAAGGGCATAAACCGGTTCCGAGAAAATCAATCCGACACATGCCGCAATGGGTTCCTTTTTTTGCTATAGCAACAGCATCCTCAAAACTTGTTTTTTTTAAGGTCATTACTTTCAGTTGTGTCATTACCGTCCCCCATTGGCAACCATTCTCATGATGTTTCCATATCAAAACCCCTATTAAATGTTTTTATCAGCATTTCATACACACGTAAAATTTTTAAAAGTAGAACCCTAGGTTTTCGACAAAAAATCAATGATAAAATTAACCTAAAGAAAATTCTTTTTGTGAGAAATAAAATGATATGAATAATACTAGAACAACCAGGAAGAAACTCCTACTGGAATTATCTCATCAGTCCTTGACGGCTATAGGCAGTTTATCAATTCACGCGAAAGAGAATCTTTCAAAAAGAAAAGAAAGGAAAAAAGATAGAAGCGGATGTTTCTCAAGAAACGCCTGGAAAAAGCTACCATCGAACACCGTGCTTTTTGGTATCGTGACATCAAGGGTCGCCCAAGAGGTCTCCATGTTAAAAATGTCTTTTGCTTTCACTTTCACTTCGTAGGTGCCTTTTTTTGACCATGAATGATTCGCCAACATAAGAGCACCAGGTGGTATAGGTCCAAGCCATCCAGTGTTGGTTCCATCGTTCCAGTCGAACCAGTAGTATATCGGGTCTCCATCGACATCAGCAGTCGAGGCAGTATATGTGTAGAGCTGCCCTGGTTTTCCTTCGATAGTTCCTGTGAGAGTTGGTGTATTGGGTGCATTATCAATCGTCACCATATCTGATGCTGGAGTCGCATCAATGTTTCCGACCGTATTTATCGCACGCGTCTCGATCAGATGAGGACCATGCGGAAGTGAAATGGTGGTGAACTGGTAATTTTCAATGGGTTGATTATACGCCCCATCACTGGGGGGTGCAGCGTACCAGTACCCGCTGTCTATGCGATACAGCACCATCATGATTTTATTGACACTCACATCGTTTCCAGCACACCCTGGTTGAGGATTATTGTTCGGATAGGGAACCTCTGTCGCAGTTCCTGTATAGGTGAGTATCTGTAGGGGTGTGGGATCCTGCGGATAGGGGTTTAATACCGTCTCTGGGAATGTGTCAACAATATCTTGAATCGTATCATAATCAGTGTCTCGCCAACCTACCTGAAGTTTGGTACCAGTCGAAAGACTCAGGGCATTAGTATCCATCAAACAGCCTGATCCTTCCACATCAGCAGCATTTAAGTACCCGCTATATTCGGTGTATCCATCGTATTCATCGGTTGCCCAGAAGATATGACCCACCTCATGAGCCATTACCTGATTCATACAAGAAATCCCCCAGCCATCATTATCATAGGTCATTACAAGATAAGGGCCTCCTAAGTATGCATAGGCAAAATAACCATCAGAGAAATCCCCACCGATGTCATTGCTGCTATCCACCAGGAAGACGGTCAATCCCCAATCTGTTCCTTTTGTGGTTCGCATCGCGTTGACATAATCCCGTGTTCGTTGCATCCAATCTCCAGAGCTATACCCAAGAGAGGCCATTGCTTCAGATACCCAGAGTTTTTCATAGGCAGGGTTTGTCATCGCCGAGGGATGAATGATTGGTTCATAACTCGTTGGTACTGCCGTGTGAACATCCAGGACATAACTAAGGCTCGCCCATTGGTTTTGATTCATCCACCAAGCCATTGCGATATTAATCTGATTTTGGACATTGTTTATTTCTGTGGTATTCCAGTTTTCTGTGCTTGGATCTATTGCCCCATTACTTTCCAGGAAAATCAGACCAACACTTACTGATCCGATGAGATATTCACTTGTATCATAATATCCTGGGCCAGGGCCAGTAAATCGACAATCATTAGAGTCCTTTTTTTCAATATAACGAAGCAGATCATTGCTAAGGACTTCTATGTCTCCGGTATCGGTGTTTGAAAGAGTCGCAGTGTTCCCATTGCTTGTTCCACTCTCAGCAGAGAGGGGTATGGTACTTGCACAGACAAAAAATAGCATACAAAATCCGATTAGTTTTGTTTTCATAGATTGCCTCCATATATGATAACTAGAGTTTGATATTTATACGTTTCTTATGGAGAAATTTTATAATAATGCGTAGGAAAATAATGGCGTGGAGGTTTTTTCAATCGACGCAATACTTTCCCAATTCCACAAAATTTAGAAGAAAAAGAGGGAAAATTGGGTAAAAAATTAAATATTAATTCATTGATAAATTAAAGAGAGGAAGCATGTGAATTCTTATGAAAAAAAATAAAGTCAAGATAAGTCCTGCTGTATTGATTGGAGCCCTTTGCGCCATGTCTGTCTTTCTGACGGGTTGTATGCAGAAAATTCCAGAGGATCCTCATACGTTTCTGAGAACTATTCCTGTTGATGGACTCCAACGGACGTATCGAATCCACATTCCACCCGATATACCTGAAAATTGCACCCCTGCCCTGCTTTTTGTCATTCATGGAGGCGGTGGGACTGGTGAGGGCATGGAACGAAGCTTGACACTTGGTGGGTTTAATGCTTTCGCGGATAAGCAAAATATCATTGTAGTATACCCCGATGGCTTTGAGAAAAACTGGAATGACGGACGAAAAAACGTCAGCGACCCAGCACATCAGCAACAAATCAATGATATCGGTTTCTTTACGCTCCTTATTGAGGATCTATCCGAGGAATTCTCAATAGACTCGCATAGGATTTTTGCTACTGGAATATCGAATGGAGCGATGATGTCCTATCGGCTGGCTGTTGAGATACCTGACAAAATCGCGGCAATCGCTCCAGTCGCAGGCGCGCTACCCATCGATTTGCTCCCCTATAACCTCTCTGATGTGCCAGTCTCCGTCTGTGTCCTGAGCGGTACGCATGACCCCTTGGTTCCTTGGGATGGAGGTGTAGTTGGTTTTCCCAGGAATCCCCGTGGAATCGTTCTCTCAGTACCAGACTCTGTGTTGTTCTGGGTGACGCACAATAGTTGCTCGACACCTCCAAATAGTACGGTGCTACCTGATATTGACCCAAAGGACCAAACCTGGGTTCAACGAGATATCTACGCGAATGGTTCAAATAATACTGAGGTGGTTCTCTACACCATCTACAACGGTGGTCACACCTGGCCAGATGGATATCAATATCTCCCGAAGGCTCTCGTTGGAAGAACCACGCATGACATCAATGCAAACACCTTGATATGGGAGTTCTTCACAAATCATCCAAAAGAATAAGGAAGAGAAACAAGCAGTAAATTCTTCCGCTTGTTTTGTCAGTTATTGTTAATACTTTGGTTTCTGGTCGAGTTTTACGTATAGTTCATTTATCTCATTTTTTAATTCCATCATTTTCATCTCTCGATTCACCGTGATGGTTTTATACCGCTCAAGTTCGCTGATTTTTTCTTTTAATGTGTGTTCTGCATGTTTATTTTCAGTGATATCCTCCATAGTCGTATACACAGAGATGACTTTTCCGTTTTCATCAAACAAGAAGAAGTCATGGGCGACGAAGAGTTTTTTCTCCCCGGTTTTTGTCAGGTATTCCCGTTCACGGCCACCAGTATATGAGTTCCCTTCAGATATCTTCTGCGCGAAGGATTTTTGAGCTGATGCTTTTTCGTGTTCTGAGATGAAATCGAAGATGAATTTCCCACGGACCTCATCTTTTGTATATCCAAATGCTTGGCACCATTTCTCATTGACATCAGTGATAAGACCCTCAGGGGATAAGGTATGATAGGGGACTGGTGCTTTTTCATAGAGGAGTTTAAATTTCTTCTCAGATTCTTCAAGGTTTTTTTCTATGCGTTTCCGTGCACTGATATCCTTCATGACACCAATGGATCCGACGACTCGATCCTCATGATTTTTCAGGACGCTTAAGGAGATATCAACATCGATCTGTTCATTGTTCTTTTTTTGTATTTTTGTTTCAAGATGGTGCTGCATTCCTTTCTGTCGGATATTTTGTGACCGAATTTTTTTCCATTCAGAGACAGGGTATAAATCCTGGACAGGTTTGAGGAATAAATCATCCTTGTTCATCCCCAGTAACATCTCTGCATATTTATTCCAAGAAATAATTTTCTCATGTTCATCGGTCATGGTGATAGCGACTGCAGAGTTATCAAAAATCGTTCTGTATTTTTTTTCAGATTCTTTTAATTCTTTTTCAATATTTTTTAACTCGGTGATATCGGTGATGATCGCCACTGATCCTACTATTTCGCCTTTGAATCCTTTTAAAATACAGATGGAGACATCGACATCAAAAGATCCTTCGTCTCTCCGTAACATCTTGGTTTCCATTCGATACCGGATGCCTTTTTGGCGTACGTTTTCTTTGCGTATTTTCTCCCATTCATCAGGTGGATATAGGGAGCAGACCGGTTTCATGAACAAGTCGCTCTCCCGCATATTAAGCAGTTCTTCTGTATATTTGTTCCATGAAACGATACGTTCCTCATTATCTGCTAAGGTGATAGCAACTGAAAAATTCTCAAAAATTGTTTCATATTTCTCCTGAGGACTTACCAGGTCTATGATCGTCCTTTTTGGTTCGTAACGAGCGGGCTCCTTTGCTAGTGTCGGAACGCATTGTTTTTGTTTAACGAGCTGATTTGATAGCTCGGGTTCAGTCGTTGTATTCGTTGTTTGGTTTTGAAGTTTCCCAAGGCGTTCTTCTTCGCGTAGCGTTTTTACGATATCAGAGTCATTTTTCATAAAACCATCTCCTACAACACCGGGATGGAACAAAGAAAAATTCTTAATGTTTTCAAAGAAAAAATATCTCTCTTTTCGAGTATCGTTTGTTTTTTTACGTCACCACATCCCATTATATCATGAAATACTTTCTTTATATAAAAGAGTACGTATGCAGTTCCAAATATTTTTGATGTTCCTCTGCGATACGTTATAGAATATCAGCGGATAGAAAATTTTAAATTCTATGTTTTATACATGCCTGTGGAGGCACCGTGTAGTATGTGGTTACAAGTTCGTCTATATCTCTTAGTAGGTCTAATGTTTGCTATCCTTTACGGAATTCTCGTTGGGATTGGATATTACCTGCAGATAACAGGAGTATTCTTTTATCTGTTTATCATTGGAATCGCTGCAGCATTCGTCCTCTTACAATTCATGATAGGGCCCAAGATCGTCGAATGGTCCATGCGAATTAAATACGTCAATGAACAGGAGTACCCAAAGCTTCATCAGATGGTCGCGGACCTCTCAGAAAGAGCAGGATTACCAAATAAACCGAAGATTGGGATTTCACAGTTACCAATCCCTAACGCTTTTGCCTTTGGACGAACCAAGAAAGGGTCCCGTGTCTGTGTTACCAAAGGATTGTTGGATCTGCTGAGCGACGATGAGTTAAAAGCAGTTCTTGGTCATGAGCTGTCCCATATTAAACATCGTGATGTCGCGGTCATCACCATGCTGAGTGTCATCCCGATGATCTGTTATATGATCTATGTGTCATTTCTCTGGGGGGGCATGGGACGACGGAACCGGGATAGCGGTGGAGCAATCGCGATTGGGATTCTTGCATTGGTTGTCTATTTTATCACAAGTCTTCTGGTCATGTACGGATCTCGAATCAGGGAATATTATGCGGATCAAGGCAGCGCTGAGCTGGGAAATCAACCTCATCACCTAGCGACTGCGTTGTATAAACTGACGGTGAGTACCGCAAGGACGCCGAAGAAGGCATTAAAACAAACCGAGGGGATGAAAGCGTTCTTTATCAACGACCCGTCACGGGCGATGTACGAAGTCCGTGAGCTCAAAGACATTGACATTGATATGAGTGGGACAATCGATCAGAGCGAACTGATGATGCTTTCGACAAAGAAGATATCACTGAAAACCAGTGATAAGCTGCTTGAAGTGCTTAGCACTCACCCGAACGTTGTGAAACGGATTAAGCATCTTGCCTCTCTGACAACGAACTAAATGGATTATCGTTATGAGAATTTGGGATATTCCACCCGAACAGCTCTGTCGAAATCATCTGTTAGGCGAACATCGAGAACTCCATGCGATTTGGTCAATTTTAATACATAACAAGAAAGGGTACGCGTATCAACCTGAGACGATGTGATGGAGAGGAAAGCAAAAAGCACTCCATCTTCGGCATGAATCTCTCGTAAAAGAGAGGATACGACGAAGATATCACCATCATAGTCCGTTGGAGATGCAATACGCAACAGTAGAAGATAACCAAGACATCCTTGTAAATTCACGTGATGAACAAGTCCGTTTACTCCGACAGAAAAAATGTGGATGTACTGTCTAAATTGAACTCTAATTATTTTTTTTTAAAAAAAAGAAGGGGTGTATTACTTTGCTACGCCGCCCCATTTTGAAATAAAGATAATTCCGAGCACAGAAACGACTGTTATAATCAATGCCACGACTATTGCAATGATTCCATCGTTCCAAGTTGTTGGTCCACCTTCTTGCCACATCCCAGCGAGTTTCATTAAACCAATAATGATATCTTTCCAAATTAAGGCTATAATGAAACCGAATGCTGCAGCTATTGCTACTGCTATTGTGCTCTTTATTTCTTTTATGGTTACCATTTTTCACCTCCCCACAGGTATTCTAAGGAATCAAATATTTCAGTGCTATTTAATTATTTCGAAAAAATCAGTATTTCCATCGTTTATTCTAGAGGGATGAGGGTTTTTCCATAGAGAAATCGTAAACAGAGCAACGGCCAAATGACTAAGACAAACAGGAGTAAAAAAGGAAGGAGAACACCGAGATGCTCGACAAGATAACTTAAAAGGACACAGGGGGTTAACAGAAGCGCAAGTCCTTCATGCAGACCTTCATACCGAAGCATCTGGTCTCGTCTGTTTAGAGGTGTTGTAAGTATCCATCTTGTGGTAAACAGCAAGACACATGCGAGAACCAGGAATCCGAGTAGAGGAATCGGATACCCCTTTAGCAGTGGAGAAGCATACCCAAAGAAGAATGGGAGCAGAGCGACAGTCAAATGAACTAGTTTAATCCCATATGTATACAAAATAAATGAGACTGGTTTTTTCAATTGAGTTCCCACTGCTTGGACGCCAAAGAGGACCGGAGTGGTTCTGATCCCAAGTTTTGTATCAAATTCAACATCCTTGAGGTTTGCTGAAACACCAACACTAAAGATCCACTGCAGGAACGCAACGCCAGAAATGATCATGGCAAATAAAGAAACGTTGTCAGAGACTGTTAAAGCCCCGTAGATACCATAGGAGAATACCGCGGCTCCTAAAACATATTCCATCCCAGGGAGACGTTTGCTGAATTTATTATACAGGGTCATCAGAAAAAATGAAAGGAACAAAAAAACAAAGGAGCGAACAGAGAAAAAAAAGATACCGGCAAGGACAAAAGATATGATAAAAGAACCAAGGAAAAGAATCAATGCATTGGTTCTTGATATTTTTCCAGATGTGAGTGGTCGTTGTACCACATATTTTGATTGACGATCGACTTCGACATCATAATAGTCGTTTTGAACAAAAACAAAGATATGTCCCAGTACCCCTATCAGCAATAAAAGAGAAAGATGAAATACATCGAACTCTCCATTGCATAATGCACCAAAAACAGGGGTAAAACCAATAAAAAGAATACCATATGGTCGAATGAGTTTTATGTACTCCCGTATGGCTTGCACAATCCCAAATCCTCTCTAAAAGAGTATCTCCACCCATTTCCCCTGTCCTTCCCATAGTTTGATGGATGATAAGGGCAACTTTCCTTTTAATTGTTCAGCGGTCCAGTGAAGGATGTGTTCTGCAGTCGGGTTCTCAAACAGCTCGTTTAATGCCTGGTGATCGAGTTTTTCAAGAATCGTTGTTTCGACGATTTCTTTCATTTTTACAAAATCCAGAACCATACCGTCTTTCTTCACATCGCCCTCGATGACGATTTCAAGTTTGTAGGTATGTCCGTGTAGTTTCTCACATTTTCCTTTATAATTTGGGATAAAGTGTGCAGCATCGAAATAAAATTCACGACACAATCTCATGAGATACGGCTCCTTTTCTTTGTAGAAGAATGGAAATGAGGAATATAAACGTCATCTATTTGTAGAGCATGACTTTTTTGTTCTTTGGCAGATTATTGTAAATCTCTTGAATTTTTTTTTTTAGGACAGGGTGAACAAAATCTGGATTGAGGTCCATCAGTGGCTGAAGAACAAAAAGCCGCTCGTGTAACAAGGGATGAGGGATAACAAGATTTTTTGTTTTGATAATCTGATCCTCATAAAAGAGGATATCGAGATCAATTATCCGGGGTCCATTTTTCACGGTTTTTATCCGACCAAGTGTTCGTTCAATGGATTTCAAGAAGGTCAACAAGTGTCTGGGGTCAAGCTCCGTGTCGACCTCAACGGCATTGTTCAAAAACCAGTCCTGATTAATATTCCCAACAGGTTCTGTGAGGTACAGATGAGATTTTTTTTTTATCGTACAACTCTCAGAGATAATGCCAAGAGCTTGAGTGAGATGTCCTTCTTTATCCCCGATATTTGAGCCAAGACCAAGATAGGCTACCGGCATCATACACCTCGGATCGCGTCGATTATTTGGAGAGCCTGTTTACATTCCTTCACATCATGAACCCGTACGATAGATGCTCCGTTCATGACAGCCACGGTCACCGCAGCAATCGTTCCCGCAAGGCGATTGTTCACAGGCAGACCGGTAATCGTCCCGATAAAGGATTTCCGAGACGGACCTGTAAGGATAGGACAGCCAAGCGTCTTGAATGTCTCAAGGTGTTTCAAAATCTGAAGGTTATGCTCCACTGTTTTTCCAAAACCAATCCCCGGGTCGATAATGATCTGCTGGATTCCTGTCTTTTTTGCTGCTGCAATCTGTCTTTGAAAGAATGATTTAATGTCTTCAATTGCATCTTGATAGACAGGATTCTGCTGCATGTTCTTCGGAGTCCCTAGCATATGCATCATGACAACAGGGACGTTATGGTCTGCCGCAATCGTCCTCATGGTTGGGTTCGTCAACCCCGTGATATCGTTAATGAGATGGGCACCTGCTTGAAGACAGGTTTCTGCCACAGCGGGTTTATAGGTATCAATAGAAATCGGGACAGAAAGTTCGTCGACCAATCGCCTCACTATTGGTAAAATTCTTGCGAGTTCTTCTTTTTCTGAGAGAGGCTCAGAGCCGGGTCGTGAGCTTTCCCCTCCGACATCGATAAGGTCCGCTCCATCTGAAACCATTTTTTTAGCATGAGCGATCGCGCCATCGAGGTTATTAAATAGTCCTCCATCGGAGAACGAATCAGGAGTGACATTGAGTATTCCCATGATCAGGGTTTTTTCAAAGTGCAAGGTATATTCCTTACAAACAATTGGTGCAAGCAGTGCCATTAGTTCCCCAAAATGATGACGACCTATTAATACTCAATGTTTGTTCGAAAAAAACATATGGAAATCTCAAGAAGTCATTCGAGAGGAGCACAAAAAGAAAAGGCTTTTTTGTCCATATTTCTTTTTATAATTAATATTATTATATAAATGGATAAGGGCTGTACAACAAAACTTTATAAGAAGGAAGACAACCGTTGATTGCATGATAGTCATTGGACTTTTGTCAACAGAGGAAGAAGCACAGGAAATCCAGTTCATCGCAAAAATCTGCTCTGTAGAAAACCGTATCCGTTACCTCGTCCATGTCGAAAGGATAAAACAACTCGTCAGCAAGGAAGACATCCTCTGACGCAAATTAAAAAAACACCCTGCTTGTTCTCTACCAGTACATGACGGTTCTGATTGTTTCTTCAGCAGAAGACCCGGCAAGCACGCACATAAAAAACAGCCTTTTAGAACAAACAGCTTGGGAGGAAAACGGGATTTTTTATAACACCCCTGTGTATCGACACACGTCAGTGAAGAATCTGGTGATGGTGACAATACCAGATAAAAAAATACGACATGAAAACATCGACCAAGAAACACAAGACCATCTCCGTATCAACCCGGATATAGCAATCTTTCTATCCAGACATCGCAGTAAAACAGGAGAGCCGACACTGACAGTCCATCCGATAGGCAACTTCAGTGATGCTCAGTTCGGCGGCCAACCGAAGACTCTGGTACCCGCAGCACCAAAAACAATGGCCTACCTCCTCCGACTTATCAAAAAAAACCTCCAATCAACAGACCTCGCTTATAAGGTCTGCTATGAAGTCACCCACCATGGACCATTCCTTAGGATTCCCACTCTTTTCGTAGAGGTAGGAAGCACAGAGCTACAATGGCAACAAAAAGAACCTGCAAGCATCATTGCAACCTCACTACTTGAGATGCTACCAACATTTCAGTGTGACGAAGATTTTCCTAAGGACATCCCTGTTCTCCTTGGCATCGGAGGGGGGCACTATGCGCCACGATTCACAGATATCGCGTTTCAGAAAAAAGTCGCCTTCGGTCATATGATACCAACCTATAAGATAGATGAAGGAACAATAGACGATGACATCCTTGAAAAAACAATACAGGCAACACCAGATTTAACTGGAGCCTATCTTCATAAAAAAGACCTGAAAAAATCACAGGTAACCAACTATAGAAATTGGTTCGAAAAAAAAGGTATCCCAATTATTTCAAGTAAAGAACTCCAAGATCTATGATTTCTTTTTCTTGACAGGATACTCTGTTTTGAAATCATCAAAAAACACATGTTCAAAATCAATGATCTTCCCGTTTTTAACTTCGACACCATCATTTTTTAATCTGCGTATCTTGTCAGGAATCCCAAGACCAAATCCACCCAAACTCCCATCAGAGTTAACAATCTTAAAACACGGCATGGTATCTGCATCTGGGTTTTTATTCATATAAGTACCAACGACCCTTGCATAGTTTTTATTCCCAAGCGCCTTGGCAACTGCACCATACGTTGAGACACGCCCCGCAGGTATTTGCCTGACAAGGTAATAAGTATAATCGGAAAGATTCATATGTGCTTATAGGCTATGACCTAAAAAAAATTTTCCATCCAGGGCGAAAATGAATACAATAAAATTCTTAGGAACCGCTGGGGCACGTTTCGTTGTCATGAAACAGCTTCGGGCATCTGGCGGCATCTGGCTTAACCTTGATGAGACCCATGTGCTCATTGATCCTGGCCCTGGCGCGCTTCTTCGCTGTCTCTCCAGCAGACCAAAGCTTGACCCACAGGACTTGGAAGGCATTATTCTGACGCATCGTCATCTTGACCATTCCAACGACGTCAACATCATGATTGAAGCTATGACAAACGGTGGATTTAAAAAGAAAGGCATCGTGTTCGCCCCTAGTGACGCTCTCCAAGGAGACCCAGTGATACTGAAATACGCGCGAGACCAAGTGGACCATATCGAGATCCTCAAAGAAAAAAAAAGCTACCAGGTGGGGAACATTTCTTTCGAAACACCAAAACAGTTGAAACACGGGGTTGAAACATACGGGTTGAATATCAAGGGAAAAAACAGCACAATCTCTCTTATTAGCGATACCGATTACTTTCCTGATCTCGCCTCTTTTTTCACCGGTGACATCCTGATTATCAACGTCGTGATGCTAGAAGAACGAAGCACCATAGAGCATCTCAGTTTAAACGAAGCAGAACTCATCATCAAAGAAAACAAACCACACCTCACGATTCTTACACATTTTGGCATGGGCATGGTAAAAGCAAAACCCGGGAAGATAGCAGAACAGCTCACGAAAAAGCTGGGTGTCCAGGTTCTGGCAGCCCAAGATGGCCAGCAGATTGATATTGACCAGTATACAGCATAGTTTTAAAATCTCCAAAGATATCAAAATATGATGATGGTACGGGCGCTCCTTCCAAAATACTATGACATCCTTGAAGAAAACAGAAACGCCCACTATCTTGACTGCAAACAGATCCCGGTGTCGTTTGAGTATTCACAATCGACTGATGAACTCTGGAAACTTCATGACAAAACACTCCGTTCCCATCATGTTAAGAACACGATACAAGAACCCTCACTTCTTGATTTAAAGGTTGAACTTGCCGACCGTCTCTTTCAAGCATGTTGTTTCTGCGAGCATAAATGCAAGGTTGACCGCAGGAAAACACCGGGGGTGTGCGGTGTCCAAGAAACACGTATCGCCACGGAATTTTTACACTATGGTGAAGAAACCGTTCTTGTCCCGTCGCATACAATCTTTTTTTCAGGGTGCACATTTCAGTGCGTGTTTTGTCAGAACTGGGATATCAGCCAGTTACCCTGTGGAACGCCCGTAGCACCAGAAAAACTAGGAAGCATTATTGATGAGCGGAAAAAACAAGGGGCTCGCAACGTGAACTGGGTTGGTGGAGACCCGACATCAAACTTGCTGTACATCCTTCAAGTTCTCCAGCAGATGGATACAAACATTGCACAGGTGTGGAACTCAAACATGTACTGCTCAGAACAGACAATGAAACTACTCCATGGAGTCATTGATATCTATCTTACCGATTTTAAATACGGGAATGATTCCTGCGCTAAACGACTCTCAAAAATCGAAGGATATACAGCTGCCGTGAGAAGAAATCATCTCCTTGCCTATGAGCACACTGAGATACTTGTGCGGCATCTGGTACTTCCCAATCACTTCGATTGTTGTTCAAAACCAGTCATAACATTTATCGCAGAACACCTGCCAAACGCTCTTGTTAATATTATGGGTCAATATCGACCAGAATACCGGGCGAATGAACAGAAGGACATCTCCCGGTCGATCACCACTGAAGAAGTCACGCAGGTCAAAGAATACGCTGAAAAACATGGAATCCATCAGATATAGTTAAACGCTATACCATCGTTCTGGCTTGAATGGTTTTTCTCAGCGAACCTGACTTGATATAAAAAAACCATTCATCACCATGATGGTGCCGATATCCGTCATCGTCTATGATTCCATTCCTTTGTTAAGAACGTTTCTTTTTCAAATTGTTTTGCTAAGGAGAGTTCCTCATCGTTTAATTTTCCCTCGATCAGCTCGACATGAAACTCTTCCTCAAAGCCTGTCTTCATGGCACCTGCGACTTCCTTGAAACTCACTTCTTTTCCGAGACTGTGATGAATCGATGTCACTCGTTGTTTGACATCAGCGATGAGTTTATCCTTAATCTTCTCATTTGGAACTTTCAGTAAAGAAAACATGGTATCAACATCAACATCCATAAGAACGGTCCCATGCTGCAGCACGGTTCCAAGTTTTCTGGTTTGAGCGTTCCCTGAAATCTTCCGGCCACCGGTTAAGATATCATTAATCGGGGCGTACTCACTTTCGATTCCCAGCTGCTGTAACCCGTTCATCACCGCCCCGCAGATCCGTCCATAGCTTTTGATGATGTTTTTTGGTATCGCTGGATGAATCTCAGGAACGACGATGCTGTACGTCAACTCTTTTTCATGAAACACAGCGCCGCCTCCCGTGATTCTTCGCACGTAATCCACACCAAACCGGTCACAGGCTTTGATGTCGACTTCTTCAGCAAGACTTTGGAAATACCCAATGGAGATAGCAGGGGGAGTCCATCCATAAAAACGAACGGTAGGCGGGACCATCCCTTGACTGTTTACGACCAATATGGCTTTATCTATCGCCATATTTGAAAAAGCATTCATAAAACCTGTTCGAAGCAACCTCCATTGTTCGGTCATGGTCTACACATCAATATCCCCTGGGTCAAGCCTTCAGCATTTACACCAATAAATTCAATATGATACTCAGAAATAATGGAAGTGATTTGCTCCAGCAACTGTTTTCGTTCCAAGACCGTGTTCTTTAATTTTGTTTCCAGATGTTCGATGGCTTCTTCAGGGTAAGCGAAAAAATCGCCAGTGATCCGAATATCGGTGATCACGTTTTTCTTTTCATCGTATTCCAGTGAGATTTTCAGTAACTTCCCCTGGGGCACCTTGTAGATAGAATGAGATTGCATACGGCTCATCTGTATTTGATTGTCTTTTTAAAAAGTTCCCCTCAGCGATACATGATCATTGCAGCGCGTTTTGTGCATGATATGAGCTTCGCACAAGTGGTCCTGATTCAACATGCGCAAAACCAAGCTGGGCAGCAGCTGTTTTCAACTCGAAAAACTCCTCCGGGGTGTAATATTTTTTTATTATTGCATGAGTAGGTGTCGGCTGAAGGTATTGCCCAATGGTTAAGAAATCGACTCTCGCATCTCGTAAATCACGCAGCGTCGCAAGGACTTGCTCTGTTGACTCTCCAAGACCAACCATAAGACCTGATTTCAAGGGAATGCCTTTTGCCTTTGTTTTTACTGTTTTCAACACCTGTAAACTCCGCTGATAATTCCCTTGAGGTCGCAGGAGCGGAAACAAATCTTCGACGACCTCGATATTATGGTTAATGACATCAGGGGCTGCATCAATCACTGTCTGTATCGCTGCTTCGTCTCCCTTAAAATCAGGGATGAGCACCTCGATGTGACATCCTTGATTGACACGCCTTATTGCTTGAACGGTTTTAGAAAAAACGTTTGCCCCACCATCTGGAAGATCATCACGTGTCACCGAGGTTACGACGACGTATTTCAAACCCAGGGTTTTTACACTTTCAGCAATATCATCAGGCTCAGTATCGTTGAGAGGACCCGGGGCTCCATGTGTCACATTACAATATCGGCAGTTTCGAGTGCAGATGTTCCCAAGTAAAAGAAATACAGCGGTGCCGCTCCCGAAACATTCAGCGATATTCGGGCATTTTGCCTCTTCGCAGATCGTATGTAGTTTCGCTGACCGTAACAGTGTTTTTACTTTCGAATAATTTTCTCCGCCCCCGATACGTACTTTGAGCCAGTCCGGATGTCGTCTCATACGCCCATCGTCACCCGTAACAGATCTCGCAATCCTGGGGAGACACCCAGGATAAAAATACCGATTTTCAGCAGGTTGACGAGCCGTGAATACCGCTCCAGTTCCTTTTTATACAAGACATCAAAGACATATACCACCAGGATAATGAGAAGGAATTTTACAATGGGAAATAGTGGCGGCCATGCTTCCATCAGACTATTTGATGCAGGGTGTTTCTCAATATAGGATGGTAATCCCATCTGGAGGGGATCATAAATACTCACATAGCTGGTGATCCCATCAATCAGATGCCCTGCGAGCATCGAGAGATTCAATGGGTTTTTATATACCACAAGACGGTCGCTTTTCCGGCATTTCCATGCGACCAGGTACACTGCTGAAACAATAAAACTGACCAACCCGATGACAAGGAATAAGACATTGACATAGGTGCCATACGATTCACTCCATTGATCAACAATGATCCATCGGCCGATCAGGAAAAAACAGGGGAGGACAACTAGGAGCCCGCCAGAGAACACAACCGTGTTAATCGTCATCGTTTGTTTTTTTATGAACCGATACAAAAAAGGTAGAAACGCTAGGAAAGAGAGACTGTAAAAGAACACAGGTTCGATGTCAGAGACACCGAAATGTATCCCAAGGACCCAAAGCACAGTGTAAAAACCATTAATGAGCACAAACAGAAGGAGAAGCAGGGAGAGTGTTTTCTTTTGAGGCCTCGCTTTTTTTTGAAGGAAATACCCAAGGATGAGGAAAATCAACACATACAACGTCGTCTGAAAGTAAATCAGTGGTGAGATGAACCAGAACACGTACGGTTCAGTAAAAAAATTCGTGTCTTCTAAAACACGCGTCACCGGACCAAACAGGATATAGGGGAGTAATGCGAGGCAGAAATACCAATCAATCCTGATGTCAAGTTTCTTGAGCAATTTATATAACCCGAAGAGGGCAAAAACAAGGATAACTCCGTAGGTAAGCTCAGAAATCAAGGTGTATCCTTCTTGTGCGGCGACGCCCTGATAAGAGACAGTTTGGCCTGTTGCATCAGCAACTACAGGCCCCCAGTAATATTTCCAGATCCATTGGTCATAGACTATTGTTGGTGCAAGCCAGTACCCAATGATGATACAGGCAAGGATCACAAAAAAAACACCTAGGAGGAGTGCCGTCTTCTGTTTGGTAGTAAAATTTGGAAGGTTCATCTGCTCAGGGCTAAGAAAATGACCATATATTAATTTACCTTGCGCCCAAGGAAATTTTCGTCCAAAAACATAAGAACAAATATTATAAAGGGAAAATAATATGTATTACATAGGGGAACACTATGAAGAAAATTCTTACGATTCTATGTATATGTCTCTTGTTAGTTCCAATTGTGTCAGTAAGTGCTCTAACAAACAACACCAGTGAACCAATAGTCCTTTTACCCGCAACGTTCAGCTGGCGGAACATCAACGGAACCGACTACACAACACCCATAAAAGACCAGTCACCCGCACCGACATGCGAGGCGTTTGGACTTGTTGCCGCTCTGGAGACAAAAATGCAATACCAACTCAAAGAGCGGTACAACCCTGATCTGTCAGAAAATCATCTGTATTTCTACGCGGGAGGAACCATTGAACAAGGATATGTCAACATCGTTGATGCTGCAGAGTATCTCATAGAAATCGGTGTGCCTGATGAAGGATGCTACCCAGACCCGCACCGACCATTCGATTATTCCTTTGAAAGCCTTCCCGGGTGGGAGAACCGGACCGTGAAAATCACGGAATGGGGGTGGGTCGATCATGATGTCGACACCATGAAACAAGCGCTGATAGACCATGGGCCACTGATTATCTGCATCCATTTCTGGCAGGATTTCTTCTATTACTTCGGAGGAGTCTATAAAAACCATACCGGCGACCATGCGGGAGGTCATGTCGTCACCATTGTCGGATACGACGATAGCAAGAGCTGCTGGATAGTGAAAAACAGCTGGGGCAGTAAATGGGGTGAAAAAGGCTATTTCCGGATGGCGTATGATGCTGACATGATAGCGCAATGGTATGGGCCTGACACCGGGGTGATGTACGTCGAAGGAGTCTATGGGAACCTCAAACCAGATGTCCCAAAAATCTACCTAGAAAAACCCGACTATTCTCACAGCTATTTCTTTGGAATCGGACTACCGACTCTTATAAAAAATGTGTCTATCCAGAGAGCAGCTGCTCGAATCTTTGGACCACTCAGGGTCCGTGTGACAACAGAAAACACCAATTCAGTGGAATTCTTTATCGATGATGTATCAAAATATATCGACACCGAAGCACCATTCAGCTGGAACCTAGAACGAACACCTGGGCTACACACCCTTGCTGTAAAAGCTACGAATAATAATAACATCTCCTCTCTTGATATCCAAGATATTTATGTGATTCTTTAATGATTTTCTAATATCGTTCTTATTTTTTTTCAGATGGCCATAACAAAATATTTATAAACCAAATGAATTACATTAACGATTGGTGCACTAGGAGAAAATATTCGTGGATGCTGATTTAAATAAATTAGAGCAGATTGGTCAATTTTTAAAAGAAAAAGAGCCCTCAAAAGAAAAATGGATTCGAACGGGAATATCAGGCTTTGATAGCCTTATAAAAAATGGCATTCCTGAAGGGTCAAATATCATCATCGCTGGTGGACCAGGATGTGGAAAAACCATATTTTGTTTACAAACCCTTTATAATTTAGCATGTCAAGGATACGATTGCGTATTTCTTTCCATGGAAGAACGACCAGATCGACTGAAATCACATATGTTATCATTTGGTTTTGATGTCAAAGAAATAAAAAATGAGCCGAATCAGATTATCTTATCTGCAAAAAATAGTGGTATGATAGCACTAAAGAGACTACAACCAATAATCATTGCACGATCAGTTGAGGCTTTGTTAGAAAAAGCCAGTGGTCGCCTTCCATTAGAAATAGAGGTTGTATTAGATTTTATTCCTGAAAATTTTAAACCTCGTCTGCTTGCCTTGGATTCAATTTCAGCAATAGAGACTTCATTTTCTGGAAAAATGGAACAATATCGTATTTATATCGAACAGTTATTTCGATTTTTTGAAGAGCTAGGTTTAACAACATTTTTTATTACGGAATCTTCAGATGCACCCTATAAGTTTTCAAAAACTGGTGTCGAGGACTTTCTTGCTGATGGGATCATCGTTTTTTATAATTTCCAAGGTGAGACTGAAAGATTGCGAGGAATGGAGATAATTAAGCTTCGTGGAACATCACATTCTCAGAGAATAGCTCCAATAACAATTACTTCTCAAGGAATCAATGTGTTCTCCAATAGCTTCTTTAATTTAAAATCAAAGTTACAGCAACCAATTATCGAAAATTCAGTAAAAGAAATGGAAAGCCAGAATCAGATTATGTATACTTCAGAAAACGAAGAAAATCTCTTAAAAAAACTGATAACAAAGAAAAAAGAGTAATCAAAACATCATGTGAGGAGAATGAATTGGTGAATACCTTAAAGCAAATGTCTTTTCTCATTCTTGCTTTTTTCTTTTTTCTTCCACCTCCATTTCTACAAATGGACTCCGTTCAGTACGAACCATGCATAACTGAAGCCTTTGTAGCCCCAGAGAAAGTCACTATTGGTTCGTTGATGGTTATCTCTGTGACGGTAAAAGATAACTTGGGGATAACATCTGTTCAAGCGAAAAATTATCACGAAAATGGGTATGATATCATCAGCCTTCAGCTTGCGTCAGGGACCATTTATTATGGTGTTTGGGGTGGCACTTGGGTAGTCCATGATACCAAGGTTAAGGAATATACTACAGTGGTTACAGCTTTTTCTCATTCTGGTTTATCTACCTCTGTTAACCTTACCTGGTTTGATCCAGCATCCTGGTGGGATTTAGAGTGGAGTTATAGAAAATTAATTACACTTAACCATACTCAAGTTTCAAGCGACCAAATCAACTTTCCAATACTCCTTAACATAACAGATACGGAGCTAAGAAATACAGCACAATCTGATGGTGATGATATAGCGTTTACAGATGATAGTAGTCATAAGCTAAATCACCAAATAGAAAGATATGTTTCAATAACAGGTGCCTTAGTCGCATGGGTAAATGTCACCAATCTCTCCAGTAGTTCTGATACTCAGATTTACATGTATTACGGTAATAGTGAATGTTCGAGTCAACAAAATCCACATGGTGTTTGGGATAGCAATTATCTTGGTGTCTGGCACTTAAATGAAACGTCTGGGACAATCCTAGATTCTTCAGGTAATGGAAAATCTGGTACTTTAACTGGCGCGACTTACGCAGTAGATGGGAAAATTGGCAAATCTATTAGTTTTGATGGTAGTGGGGATTATATTGATATCACCATAGCGATTCCATCTACGGTTACAATTTCAGCATGGTCTCAGTCTACTACCTCAGGTTTATCCGACATGCTTTGGTGTATTGGTAATACTGGGACGGGTGGCCCTGATTTATTTTTTTATTCCGGGAATATTTATCTTAATACTTGGGATGGTGTGGGCAACTTATTGTGCGTCCAACCCAATGTGAATCAGTGGCATCTTTATACTACAATAATTGATAGTGTAGCTAATAATGCTCGGCTTTATATCGATGGGAGGTTAGCCGGAACGGCAGGTTATCGTAATCCTACAAAGGCAACGTTTGCAATCTCTTCAAGCAATGGTTATGATTGGCAAGGAACAATCGATGAGTTCTGTATCTCGAAAATCGCCCGACCTGCTACTTGGATAAACACAGGATACAACAATGTAAACAACGCCACCAATGGAGGTTTCTTTACGGTGGGCAGTGAAGAACTTGCCCTTCCGACACGACCAACACTGACAGCCCCAGATAACAACAGCTATACAACAGATACTATGCCTACCTTCCAATGGATTAACGGTGAAAACCAAGAAAACAACACCCTGTATATAGACGGCGAAACCGATTTTTCCGATGACGATGAACATATTAACATCTCGCTCAGTCCCTCCACTACCAGCTATATCACTCCAGTTGAAAAAGCCTTATCGGATGGTCGATGGTATTGGAAAGTTGTTGCAAACAACACCCAGGGAACGAATGGTTCTGATGTTTGGAGTTGTATCATCGATACTACCGCCCCAGAAAAACCACACTTGTACTCACCAAGCGATAACTACGAAACAAATAATAATCATGTGACCTTTTCCTGGAATGAAACAGCAGATAATACTACACACACCTCAGACGTCTCAGGAATCTCCTCCTATCAACTACAAATATCAAATGATAATTTCACATCATTCCTCGTCAATCAAAATACCTCAGGTAACATTACATTAAGCATCACAGTAACCGTTGCGGGTAGAGTGCAATGGCGAGTTCGTGCATGGGACCAAGCAGGAAATCCGGGTATTTTTTCAGAAACAAGAAATCTCACCGTTTTTGATTTCTCGCTTACTGCAACCTCCTCAACACTTACAATCTTGCGAGGAGGTATTGGAAGTACAACCATTCAAATACAGAAAAGTTTTGGTGATGATGAAGAGATAACCTTAACAAATGAATGGAGTGGGATCGTCCCTACGGGGGTATCTGTTGATTTTAGCACGATATCAGGGAATGGTTCATTTACATCAGTTATAGATTTTGAAACAAGTGGAGATGCATCGACCGGTGAATTTACATTAAATGTTTTGGCAACAAGTCTTACAGGTACAAGAACCCTTCCACTAACGATTCGTATTGCAGGGATGATTTTCCAGATGTCTGCGTCTCCGACAGCTTTTACGCTTACAAGAAGCGATGCTGATGAATCAAGAGTCTCTGTAACGTTCCAATATGGATCAAAAGGCATTGTTTCTCTTTCAGGAGGTTGGATTGGCTCCGCTCCATTGGGTGTTACAACCACATTTAGCCATGTGACGGATCTCCCGCCTTTTGATTCCATTCTATCAATTTCAACTTCTAATCAAGCATCATCCGGAAAATACACCTATAAAATAACTGCAACAGGAGGCGGAATAAGCGACTGGATCTATATTTCATTGGAGATAAAAACAAATCTTACACTCACCTTACAATCAGATAAAACAACCTATGAAAAAGGACAGGAAATACATTTATCTGGAACTGCCCATGATCCAAACGGCAATGCAGTAAAAAGTGGCATGGTAACACTTAATTTTTCGACCGGTACATGGAGTGAACAAATAACTTGCAATGTGACCAATGGCTTTTTTCAAACAAAATATTTTGTGACATTTGATAAATTCGAGGGAAACTGGGTGGTATCCGGAACAGCAATAGATTCTCTTGGGCATCAAACCACTATCGCGACTCAGATCAATATAGTTATTACCATTCCTGAAACGTATAAGTATTATACAATTACAGTCATTAGTCCACTACCCGGCCAAGTCTACAAACGAGGAGAAGAAGTATCCTTTACGGTCAGCATCGTTGAAAATGAAACAAAAATTCGTGAGGCAACGGTATCGATTCAATCACCAGATGGAGCTAAAATATTTTTATCTGAGATTTCACCAGGTCTTTATACAAAAAGTTACAAACTGAAGATGAATAGTAAGCTAGGAAACTGGAGTGTATATATCGCAGGATCGACTGGTGAAAATGAAATGTTTAAAGCAGGGTTTAGCTACATTCCTATAAAGGTCGAACCTACACAGCTATCACTTGAAATAATCGAACCGACAACCAGAAGCTTCGAAACAGGTGAAAAAATAACTCTTCTTGTGAAACTCTTCTACCTTGAAGGTTCCCCTGTCGAAGAAGGAATTGTCTCCATAACCAAGACCGATGGGACCATATTAAATTTTAAAAAATCTGGAAATGGTTTGTATACAACAGGATATACGGTGACCGATGAGGATTTGGGATACTTAAATATGGAGATATCAGCAACTGACGTCTATGGAAACCTTGGGGTCACAAAAGGAACAACGTTTGCAATCATTCCAATGCAAGTATCAAGTTATTTTGTCAGGTATTGGTGGATAACAAGCGGCATATTGATAGGATTGATTGTAGCGTTAGGGATTGTCACCCGTGATGTATCTCGAACGGTGAGATTACGAAATTTTAAACGTGAGGTTATCGAATTAAGCAGACTTAAAAAAGACAAGGCAATAGAATATTTCATAACAGGGTCAATTTCCAGAGAAACATATGATAATCTCTTACAAGAATATGAAAGTAAATTAGCAAAACTGGAAAAACAACGACACATCCTGGAAAAAAAGATGCAGAAAAAAAGATTTAACGTCATGAAAGAAAAAAATTAAAGAAAACATCATGAAGGATATGAGGAGATGCTAGTCAAAAGATTTCGTCTATTTACCATACTAATCATGTTATTGACCACGGGTCAATTTTTTTTCGCACCTCTTTCAATACCTTCACCAATATATGATTATTCCTTATTACTTCAAAATGATGAGTTAGAGCTTGTGCCAGGGAAAAATATCTCAGTTGCCTTTTTTGTCAATGAATCAGGGAATATGACGGGTATCGTTTCTCTGCAAGGAAAATGGGTTGAGAACACCCCCACCGGGGTATCGAGTTCCATTCAACCAACAACAGGAGTAACTCCTTTTAGAAGTTTAATAACTTTCCAATCATCTATTCTTTCGAATCCAGGAGTGTATATCTATAGAATTTCTGTTCAATCCGAAACAAGCAATCAATCCATTGATATTCATCTGAATATGACAACCGATTTAACAGTACAATTATTTACTGACAAAGCCGAATATGCAAAAGGACAACAGATTCACCTCTACGGAAATGCAACCACTTTTGAGGAGAACATCGTTGATTCTGGTGATGTTATCATATCGATTGCAAATGCAAAGAAGAACATATTACTAACAACTCAAATTCAAAACGACTCGTATGAAATGTTCTATCCGATTTCCTATGGAGATACTGAAGGAGTATGGACAGTACAGATCAGAGTTATAGACATAAATGGACATATAGGAATTGTATCGAAATCCATTATAATTACCACCCCGCCAACAATCATGCGTTTTGCTGTCGATTTCTATTCACCACCAAATAAAGCAATTTATCAAAGAGGGGATATGTTTGATATTTCAGTCTATGTTACTGAAAATCTACAAAGCGTTCGAAATGCAACTACGTTTTGTACCCTACCCTCATTAGTGACAATACCTCTAATTGAATACGCATCAGGTAACTACAAACAAAACTATATTATCCCGTGGGATGCACCAACGGGCGAATGGTTTTGTACTGTTGATTGTATAAAAAATATCAGTGGACAAGTAAAAACAGGTGGGAGTGCTCTATCAATCATTATTGAGCCAGCCCCATTACAAGTTACTGTTCTAGAGCCACAAACCTTGCAATTTTCAGCCAATTCCATCATTCCTTTTAAAGTCGAGATTCGGTATTTAGATAACTCGTTAATGAAAACAGGGACAGTTCTACTACGTACCTCTCAAGGAAATATTACGTTACAGAATGAGAATAATGGGATGTACACTACCAATATTTCGGTCACAGCACAGGACGTTGGAAGTCAAGTTTTTGAAATAAACGCCTGGGATTTATTCGAAAATAAAGGGGAAATAAAAAAAATCTTTTTAATCACATCTGAAACACAATCAACCATAATTCTCATATTAATCCCCTTACTTGCAGTAGGCATATGTGGAATAATCGGTTTCGTATTCATAGGAAAAATGTATAGATCTCGGCGGGTAAAAACCATTCGGGAAGAGATGATAGAAACGAAAAGACTACAAGAAGAAGCTGCAAAAAAATATTATAAGGAAGGGTCAATTTCGAAGGAAATATATGAAGCTCTTATCTATGAGCATACACAGCGCTATGCTCATCTCCAAAAAGAGGAACGAAAAATTACACGCAAATAAATGGTAAAAAAACTTATGTAATTAGGAATGTCTTAGAGCCTCGATAGCAATCGTCAAAAGACTTATCAGAAACAAAAATGTATTTTAATCTCGGAATTCTCTTAGAACCCACAAAAAAAAATCTGAAGGACACCATTTATATATTTCTCAATTATGAATAAAAGAACAGAAACCTCTTTATAAACAGTATATTAAACCTCATGTCCACTAAAAGAATAATATTATAAACCTGTAGTTTACTCACCTGAGTCCAATATGGAGCGATTTACTAAATTCAAAACCATGATTTTCCCCCGGGAAGTTATCGTTGGTCATAACACGACTGATCAGATTAAAGGGATGTGCAATCACCTTGCACCAAGCAACAATATTTTGCTTGTCTGTGACAAGAACACCAAGAAAATATCTGGTGACCGCATTGAAAAGATACTTTCGGGTGCTGGATATGATATCAACATGGTTGTTCTTTCATTACCCTTGATAAAACGAGATGTGCTTCCCGCATGGCCGACAATACGCGAAGTCAACACAGTCGTAAAAGAAGCGAAAAGAACCGGCTCAGATTTTCTCTTAGGCGTTGGTGGAGGATCTGTTATTGATGTTACCAAATGTGCCACCTACGAGCTTGCAACAAATTTTGTCAGTGTTCCAACCTCAGCGTCTCATGATGGGATGGCATCGCCTCGTGCCGCGCTCAAAGACAAGAAAGGATCCATCTCAAAAACCGCGGTTTCTCCCATGGCCGTGCTTGCTGACACCGCAGTCATCATGAAAGCCCCCTATCGTATGCTAGCCTCAGGGTGCGCTGATGTGATATCAAATCTCACCGCTGTGAAAGACTGGGAGCTTGCCCATCGGCTCAAGGACGAAGAATTCAGCACCTTTGCTGCGTCACTTTCCACAACCTCATCTCAACTGTTACTGAACAAGGCTGAGGATATTCGTACAGGCCTTGAAGAAGCGGTCTGGCAGGCCATAAAATGTATGGTCGTATCAGGAGTCGCGATGAGCGTAGCGGGTAACACACGGCCTGCATCTGGCGCTGAACATATGTTTTCCCATATGTTGGATTCCATCGCACCGGGAAAAGCATTGCACGGGGAACAATGCGGAGTCGGTTCTATCATGATGATGTATCTGCATGGCGGAGACTGGCAGCAGATCCGTGATGCGTTAAAAATGATTGGAGCACCTACGACAGCAAAAGAACTCAACATTCCCAAGAAAAAAATAATCCAGGCGCTCATGGGCGCGCAGAAAATACGTCCTGATCGATACACCATTCTTGGTGAACTCGGACTTACGGAGGATGCTGCAAAGAAGCTGGCGAAAATAACAGGAGTGATCTAATGGTCCTAGTGACCCTCGTTGGTGAACAACTTGCTATCGAAGGACAAGAATTCATCTACCTTGGTTCAAACAGCGAATGTAGAAACTGCCAACTGAAAACCGTCTGCTTCAATCTCAAACCAGGGAGAGACTATCGGATCACCAAAATACGGGAAAAATCCCACGACTGTAACATCCATGAGGGAAAAGTAATCGTCGTAGAAGTCGAAGAACTTCCCTTAACGGTCGCAGTCACAAAAGAACCCACCGAAGGAGCAATCACAACAATCGAAAAGAGAGAATGTAAAAACATCGGGTGCGATTCATTTGATATCTGTACTACCACAGCACTTCAGCACGGTAAAACATATACCATCAAGAAAGTATATGAAAAATTAACCTGTCCAAAAAATTATGAGTTGTATAAGGTAGATGTTGCAGAGATATAGTTAAGAAATCCTTTCATAGTTTTTCTGATAAAAAGAAAATGAAAAGGACGCTTTAGATCTTCGCCTCAGCTTTTAACAATTTTACCTTATCCGTCTTTTCCCAGGTGAAATCAGGTTCCTCTCGTCCAAAGTGACCATAGGCTGCCGTGTTTTTGAAGATAGGTCGACGTAAGTCAAGTTGACTGATGATATCGGCGGGTCGAATTGGGAAAAATTCTCTGATGAGTGTTTCAATAGCATCAAGAGAAATCTTATTTGTACCAAAACAATCGATGTTGATGGATACCGGCTCTGCCACACCAATGGCATAGGCAAACTGAATCTCACATTTCTCTGCAATACCTGAAGCAACGATGTTTTTTGCGATATATCGTGTCGCATACGCAGCGCTCCGATCGACTTTTGTAGGGTCTTTCCCCGAGAAAGCACCACCACCATGTCTACCGATACCACCATAGGTATCGACAATAATTTTTCTTCCGGTCAGACCGGCATCAGCGTAAGGTCCACCACGAACAAATGCTCCGGTTGGGTTGACATGGAAAATCGTATCTTTATCTATCCATTCATTGCAGACTGGTTTAATTACGGTTTCAATGACATCTTTTCGTATCCGATCATGGGCGACACCACCATCATGCTGGGTAGAAACAACAATCGTATGAGCTCGGAGTGGTTTTCCTTTTTCATCATATTCTATGGAAACCTGTGATTTCCCATCAGGTCGAAGATACGAGATGCGATTGGTTTTCCTCATCTCGGATAATCGCTTGGTAAGTTTATGCGCAAGAAGGATTGGTAACGGCATGAATTCCTTTGTTTCATTACATGCGTACCCGTACATCATCCCCTGATCGCCAGCTCCCTGCTCCTTATGCAGTCCTTTCCCGGCTGTGACACCTTGAGAAATATCAGGGCTTTGCTCTGTAATCTGAACCCAGACCGAACAGGTCTCCCATTCGATGCCGTATTCGGATTTTGTATATCCTATCTCTTTAATGGTATCTCGAACGATATGAGGAATATCGATGTATGCGTCCGTGGTCATCTCACCAAAGACCATGACTCCTCCGTTCTTTGTTCCTGTTTCGACTGCAACCCGTGAGTTTTTATCCTGCCGGAGTGCTTCATCGAGGATCGCATCAGAAATTAAATCGCACATCTTATCGGGATGTCCTTCTGTTACCGATTCGGAACTTACGATACTTTTTCGTTTTGCCATATATTCACCTAGTAAAGAACCTCTTATTTACGGAATTCCACAACCAGAAGGAATTTATTAAGTTTATCAAAGAGGAAATGACTAAGGAAAAAAAGGAAAAAATAAGGGCGTTCTTTTACCCTATTTTTCTGGTGGTCGTCCACATATCGTCTTCGATGGAATTGTAGATATCATCATCAGAGACGTTCTTTGGCTGTTTTTTATCAACAAGCAGAGCGATGCGTTCCGAGTTGTTTTCTTTCGAGTAACGGGCGATGGTGTCTTTTTTGAGGCGCCAGTAATGGGTCCGCCATTCTCGGCCATCATATAATGTGGTTTCTTCTCGTTCTGTCGTTAACATCCCTTCTTCTTCAAGGATGTAGAACAGCTGTCGGTCTTCTGGATCAAGGACGTTGTCTATGACGCGGTCGTCGAAACCGAAAATATCCATGACAAATCCAGCGTCCCGTCTTGCTTCTTCGATATCGATACCGACACGATTGGCGATTGCTTTTGATAAATCATCGAGTGTTATAATGGTCATAAAAATCATCTTCCTTTTATGCCTTCATGTTTTTTTCTTTTTAAAGCTCGCTTCCTTCCATTGACTTTTATTTTTAAACTAATTCGCAATATATCTGTACGGACCTTCTATATATATTTTTCTCTATTTGGCAGGTTTTCCATCGTTTTTTTGGTCAAAAAGAGAAAATCTGGGGAGCGTTTAAGCTAAAATACCAGCTGCATGATACTCATGGTGGTGCGTGAATGGAGCCTTTCCTTGAAAAACGATTATTACAAAGACTACTACGCCTTGAAAGAAAGGAACTGCCCGCGTTTCACGTCGTCATGCTTCCCGATTTCTTTGTTGATCATTTTGTGTATTTTGATTCGGTAGAAAAAACATGTCAGGATGTACACACTATCGCAGCACGGGGTGGCGGGAACAGACCAGGGATTACCCAGCGGATTCAGCAAGGAGGGAACGCTGCCAATACGGTGCTGGGGCTTGCACGGCTTGGAATGAGTACTCATTTGATATGCCAAACAAACCCCTTCGGTTTGCATCTCCTCCAGTATTTCTTAGGAAAAAACAGTGTGGATATTTCTGGAGTGCATACCGATGGTAACCTGGCGATGACCACAGCCCTTGAGTTCCAGAAGCCACAGGCCAATATCATGATTGGAGATTCAGGGTCAGTTGCGACGTTTACATATGATCAGTTGAACGATCATGACCGTGAGTTGATTGCTTCAGCGAATCTTGTCGGAGTAACAAACTGGAATCTGAATCGTTTTGGGACGGATCTTGCCTGCAAGGTTTTTGACCAGGCGAAAAAGCAGAAGGTGAGAACCTTCTTTGACTCTGGTGACCCCTCCCCACGGGTACAGGATATTCCCCAGTTGATGGAGAAGGTGTTGATGAATCCTCATTTGGACCTGTTCGGGTTAAACGAAAATGAACTCCGTTATTACAGTGAGATTCCCTGTAAGACGCAGACAGAGATGATATCTGCCGTAGAATCATTAAAAAAGAAAATCCCCGCGCGAGTTGATTTTCATACGTCTCTATTTTCTGCCTCTGTTCAGGATGCTGTTACGGTTGTACCGACCATCTCGCTTTCATTTCTGCATCGGTCCACCGGCGCAGGTGATGTATGGAACGCTGCGAATATTTTTGCAGATCTCCTCAGATTTCGTGATGACGAACGATTGTTGTTTGCCAACATCGTAGCTGGACAATATATTTCTTCTCCAGAAACTCTTCCACCAAATCTCGACATGATTATTAATTTTATTAAAAACACCATATAAATTAACATTTTTTATTGATAAAAACTCTATTTAATTCGGAGATTTATAGGAAGGTATTTATACAAAATATATTAATTCTATAAAAAAATTTATATACTATCTCTCCTTATCAATTTCAGAATGGGGGAGGCAAAAATTTTTTTAATCTCTCCTCACCACCTTCAAACTTCCCCATTCTCTCCTTATTCGCTACGAGAAAAAAAATTTTTGTATTTTTCCTGCGATTTTTTTACGATATTTCTCATCGCTGATAATCATCAAGACCCAATCAGGAGCAACCCGTGAGCGGATCGCTTTTGCGATAGGAGTAAAATCATCTAAGCTTTTGACATGATCACGGTCAATAACCCGAATATCTGTATTGTTGATTCGAGGCTCAGCACGTAACAACTCCGGTCGTGGGATATCGATTATGACATGACCCTTCGGGATACCAAAAACATCCTCCAATTCCTGTTCTTTTTGTCGCCGGTGCGACACGTCCTCAAGCTGCTTCACAATCTTGAGTGCCTCTTTGTCTAAATCAAACAAGGAAATCGTGTAGGCTTGTTTGAAGAGATCACGGTATTTTAAACGGGTGATAATCTCCTGTTGGAACCGACCCATTGTTTTAAGAGAGACCATAATCTCTGCATCGGTCATCCGGAAAAACTCAAACGGCTCAGCATCGGGTATCTCCTCCAGTGCCTTTGATAGCATAAGTTCTGGGATACGGACTGTTTTATGGAAATATACTGATGAATACATGAGTGCGCGTGCCATTAGGATGTTTTCCACCACGCTGACTCCTTTACGCATCATCGCCAGATTTCCCTTATAGATCATTATCGTCCTCAAGAGGCGCTGGAGATCAATCAACCCATAGGCAACACCAGTGTAGTACGCATCCCGCATGAGGTAATCCAGTTGATCGACATCAATCGTACTATTCAAGAGTTGGCCTAGGTATGGTTTTTTCGATGGTTTACCCCTGATGATAGCAACGATTTCTTTTTTGCTTACCTCATGTTTCTCAAGGATTTCATGAACCGATGGCGCGGTGATGAATGCTCGTTCTTTTCCCTCAAACACGGTATACGTCCCAAGGATGAGTTTTTCAGTAAGGTCAACATGGTCAACACCAAATCTCTGTAAGAGAATCGACTCCAAAGTATGGGAGAACGGACCATGACCGATATCGTGAAGTTGAGCAGCACAGGTCAGAAGCGTTTTTTCTGTTTCCTTCAAAGGGAGGATATCTGCGATTTGAGAAGCAATCATAGAACTCCCAAGAGAATGCTCAAACCGGGTGTGATGCGCACCAGGGAACACGAGATGGGCAAATCCAAGTTGTTTGATGTTATGAAGACGTTGTACCTCTGGTGTTTCAAGCAAATCGACCAGGCATCCAGTGATTTTTATGTCACCATGGATGGGGTCTCTGACGATTTTATGAGTTTCAACCATATGTTTTCCAGAGTGGAAAAAGAAAAAGAGTTGAAATATTTATGTCTTTGAAAAGGAATATGTAAAATGATTTAGACACAATATAAAACGACAGGAGTGCAAGACAAGTAAATTGTATTACCGAACGGCAATAACGCGTAAAAACCGTGTTTCCGACAATCGGTTCTGCGGAGTTCAACGTGAGTTCAAGCAATATGTCATTGGTTTTATCGAATTATATAGAATAATTAATGGTCTATCGTGGATTATATAATTTAAGAGTTTTAATCCTGTTGATTCTTTTTTTAAAAACATGTCCTGAGAAATAAATGTTTTTATGCGAATAGGTCAGGATTCAAATCCCTTCCCCGATTGTCTTTCTTCCATTTCAAGAAGTTTTAAAACCCAATTCAATTCTGAAATATCAGCAAGACCTTTGAACATATTCCGTCTTTTGTTAATCTGTTCTTCGAGCCAATCAAGAGAAACCCATTTCTTATCACCTTTTATTTTTAACTCATCAAATTCTACTGCTATTTCATATTCTGTTTTGATGTGTTCACTCATTGTTTTTTACATCCTACATGCTTTTTAAGAAACATAGTTTTTAGCCTTGTGGGGTCTGTGAGGTATAGAGGAGAGGCTGGGGTGAAAGAGCACTTCGTAAAATGGAATATTCCAGACCCTACAAAAAAAGAAATTAATATCTGGTTAATAAAGTTTATACTAATCCGTTTTTTTCATACCAAGGAAAAATAAAAGAATTCCAAAAATGATACAAATCACTGGAATAAAAATACAGATAACATCTATATTAGCAAATCCTAAATCTTGTATGGACATCGAAAAGAATAAACGTAATGCCAGCATAAATAATCCAAGTATCAACAGAATGGTTGCTATAATGATTAATCTGGATTCCATTTTTTTTACCTCCACCTTACAATTTTGTAATATTTCTTTCTTTAAAAACATATCTTTAGAACAGAAACATTAACACGGTTAAGTCCCTGAAAACATATAAAAATATCTACAGTTGAGGTCGTTTTAACCTTTTCCTGAACCCTTACAAACGCTACAGGGTTTTTCATCCGTGCCTGGTTCACGTCCTGTTCCTTTACAATGATCACATATGGTCTTAGTGTTTTCTCGTAAAGTTTTTATATGTTCTTTCACTCGAACGCGTTTAACAACCATAGTTTTTTCCTCCTTTGGATGAATTTTATATCTGTTCTTTCCTTAAAAACATATCCGTAGAAACAAAGGAGCATTAGCATGGTTTTTAGCTCTTATTTTCTAGTTTATTTATTTCATCCATAAGTGCATAGAATGTTTCTTTCGTATAGACCTCTGCATCAGCTCCGAAACGTTCCCGTACGAATTTAATTAAAGATTCACATGGTTTCGGTTCTACCTTCTTTAATTTTTTCTTTTTCCATTTTCTTGCTTCTTTAGATAGATTGTTAATAAAAGTTATATCAATCTTTTCATCTTCCATTGGTTGTATAAATTCTTTTATTTTCATTTCAAGAAAGTCATATGCTTCATCTGGTGTTAACCCTGATTTCTCTAGAAATAATTCATATCTTTTTTTCATAATAACCCTCTCCGTTTACATTCCGCAATAAGTTCTTCTGTTGTCCAATCATCATAATTTTCTTCCATACAACCACCTCTGTTTTTTTGTAACATTATTTCTTTAAAAACATATCTAAATTTGGAAATTTTAGAATTACAAAACGGGTCTAGAAAGTCATGGAGATAGAAAATGCCGAAGCATCATTCTGCATTTTAGGGGATAATATTCTTATGGAGGTTGTTTCTTAGGTATCAATCTCCATTGATAGCAACCAGCACAATTTAATTGAGCAAAATACTCATCAACATAAAGTCTCGGATAGATTGAATCATTCTTATGTATCTTTTTTCCATTTTGATAATAAAAACCATAGGCTTTTCCGTAAATTCTTCCATCCTGGTGTTCTATAATATCTTTAATTTCAGTAATTAGAAAAGCGGTATTACCCCAACTATGACGCTTAACCATTATAGGTAGGTTTTTTCCGTTGTCTTTCCATAGTTGAAATAGTTTTGTTACTCAGAATCACCTTGCAGGGTAAACTTTAAAACAAAATCCAGGATTAAGTCTCTGAAGAATAAAATAATTGCCTGTGAGGTGCTCGTATTACAAAAACCATCCTATTCTCCCTAGAGCATTGCATAAAATGCCAAGAGACAAAACAACTGCTTGCTGGAAGAGATGATGTCCAGATCATCACGTTCCCCCATGACCTCAATCAGTGGCGAGAGGAGGACTTCACTCTTGCAAAAACCTATAACGTCTTTGAGGACCTTCAAAAAACCGCACCAGTCCTCTGGCTTGATGGAGAGAAGAAAATCGGGTATCTCAGAATACGAAAATGGCTCCAGGACGCACAAAAACAGTAAAACAATTTTTTTCCCCAGCTCATCCAAATATTAATGAATGGGATGATGGTACCCGGAAACAATGGATAATCTTGAGATGATTAAAAAGAAAAAACTCGAGCAATTGAAGAAACAGTATATGAGCGGAGGTAAAACCATGGAAAAAAAATTGCCAGACACCCCAATCCATTTACTCGATGCAGATGTAGATGAAACCATACGGAAATTTCCAACAATCGTAATCGATTGTTGGGCACCCTGGTGTGGTCCCTGTCGAATGATCGGACCGATCATCGAAGAACTCGCAAAAGAGATGCAAGGAAAAATCGTCTTTGGAAAATTAAACGTTGACGAAAACCCGCAGACTTCGATGAAATACGGCATCATGAGCATTCCTACAATGCTTGTGTTTAAAAACGGTCAGCTTGTCGATCGTTTAGTCGGCGCGATGCCTAAGGAAATGCTTCTGCAGAAATTAAAACCGTACCACTAGCTACGTACCTTGTAACGATGAGCTGATCAATGAAAAAACTCCGTTTTCTTTTTGTGGTCGTTCTTATTGTCCTTCTACCGGTTTTCTCCGGTTGTACAGAGGAAAAAAACAATACAGGAGATGATTTCTCATTTACGACATTAGATAATGAGATAAAACGCCTCAGTGACTTTTACGGCAAAGTCGTGGTGCTTGATTGCATGGCTGTGAACTGTCAACCATGCATGTATCAGATGTTTGAGTTAAAGAAAATCTCAGAGAATTATTCAAGCACTGATGTTGCTATCCTATCCATTGATGTCTGGGTATCGAACGGAGAGACCGCATCCATGCTTCAAGACATGATCGATGCATTCGAAAACCAGGCGAACCTGACATTAGACTGGACCTTTGGTTTGGATGACTCTGAAGGAACCATCGAAAACATGTATGCCGCTGAAGGAGTACCAGCTCTTTATATCTACGACAAAAAAGGAAATATTTATTACTCCCACGTGGGTTATGAATCTTATGCAGATCTTGCAAACAAGATCGATGAAGCTCTTATAAAAAATTAGAGGGAGAATTGAAAAATATGAAGAACGAAAGAAAATTCATACTCACCATAGTTGTCGTAAGTATTCTTGGAGCAACTGCTGTTTTAGCAGCGGGTACTGGGTTACCGATTGGAACGATTACGGTGACACCATCAGCACCTGCGGCCCTATCGACTGTGACCATCTCCGTACCGATCAGTGGTGAAGCACCCTCGGAAGTACGGGTGATCATCGAGGAATGCAATGGAAATACCGGTATCTGTTATTCTGACGTCCAAAATGTCTCTATGCCCCTCGCCAGTTCGAGCATCTATCGAACCGATGTGACGTTGAAACATTCAGATGCTACCTATATCACGATTAAGGTGTTAGCAAAAATCAACGATGTTTGGCAGGTGTCCTCAGAGAAGAAGGTGAACCTGTCAGTGACTCCAGATGGAAATAACGGTGATGATAACGGCACACCAGGATTTGAACTGGTTGTCTTCGTAGCAGCAATCGGAGTCAGTTTGATACTGATAGGCCGAAAGAGAGTTAAATGAAATTACAAATAAAACGATTAATCTCTCAAATTATTCTTTTCTTTTCCGCTAACCTGGGGTACCCTGGCTATCCCGGGTTAAAAACCGGTTTTTGTTATCCTTTTTTTTATTGCCAGGCATGCCCAGCAGCAACCTCGGCTTGTCCGTTACGATCATTGGAACAAAGCGTCGATAAAGGGAGTTTTACCTGGAGACTGTTTTTATTTCCTCTTCTCATCATCGGGTTCCTAGGGGTTTTAACAGGTCGTGCGGTGTGCGCTTGGGCGTGTCCTATTGGATTACTTCAACGGGGGACAGGACGTATTGCAAGAAAAGTGAAAAAAACCCCGTTTGCACGAAAACTTGGCACCCACAAAGCAGAGAAATATTTCCGCTACACGAAATATATTCTCCTTATCGGCCTGGTGTTTGTCACCTCCTATCTCATCGGGTTTATCTTTACCGATATCTGCCCGGTCGGGTTTCTGACAGGGACAATCCCTACTCTCATCCTGAATCCTGGGAAATTTGTTCCAAACTTTTTTTTCCCAATCGCGTTAGTAATTTTTGTTCTATTTATCGTCCTTATCTTCCTTATCGAGCGAGGCTGGTGCCGGTATTTCTGCCCCATCGGTGCACTGCTTGGGCCGTTTAATAAAATAAGTTTTTATCACATTGCAGTTGATGTAGACGAATGCGTTCACTGTAATGTCTGCTCGTATGAATGTCCGATGGGAATCGATGTACCACACATGCATCGGGATCCAGAATGCATTTTATGCGGGAAATGCGTGACTGCCTGTCCAAATGAACTGATCACTTTTGAGAGGAAGGGGCGATGAAGAAATTCCTTGCCCTGCAGGTCTGTACGCTTCTTCTTGTTTCAGGTGCGCTGGGAGGGATGTTTGGGTTTACTCCCGTCTATGACGAGGTGCGAGAGGGGATTGTGCTGGTGTTGTGTTTAAGCTGTTTAAAGCTTGAACCGAAAACCAATGCGGATTTCACCTTCAAAACCGCGGATAATCTATCTCATGCAACTTTTGTTTTGGAGAATTTATCGCATGGCCCAGTGTTTCTGCATTATAGTGGTGATGCATGTGCTGGCTGTGATGTGATGTATCCGGTAATAAAAGACCTCTTTTCGATTGAGTTTGGAAAACAGGATATGTTTTTTTCCATCGTCGACTTTGAGAACACCTCAGTCCCCTATATCTATGTGAACATCCATCATACGATTGATGACTTGAGGGATGCTCAAGTGATTTACGATAAGGATTATGTGAGAGGAATCCCCATGTTTACCGTTGTGACTTTAGGGTACGACAACGGGAATGTGAAACCGAAATATACCACGTTGTACGGGACGTTGACGACGTACGGTTGTGAGACTGATGCACAACGACTCGTATTCCTCCAACAGCTCCTGCGTCAAAGCATTGAGATGTACGAGCAAAACAAGGCAGGGTATCCACATCATTAAGAAGTTAAAAAAAGAAAAAAAAGCGAAAAGAAACGATAGTTTTAGATCTCACCGGCAATTATCTTTTGTCTGAGGATCTCGAATTGTGCTCGGGTTAACGTGCACACGTTCGTTTTTTCGCCAATAATCACCTTATCGCTCCGGACATCCACAACAGGACATTTCGGAGGGACACAGACTCCATCATTACATAATACAACTTTCATATTATCCCTCAGGTTCTCAATTGTTAGGTTTCTATTAGGTCTTGAACCTTTAAATATCTTTCGACAGAGGAGAAAAAAAACCGAATTTACACATAGTGGATAATTTCATATTTTTGTTTGTCGATGAAAGATATGATTCGAGGACCTTGCGAGGTATCAACAGATGCAACTTCTTTGACAGACACGGTCACGTCTGTTCCCATTTTTTCCTGGAATCCATTCCGGATGAACTCGAAAATCTCACCAACAGAAGGACCAGTAGCACGAAGCGTCTCATCAATCACCACCTGGATTTCCAATGTTGTGAAATCATGTTGAATAATCTTGGTGTTCTTCACCTTGTTTGTTCGTAATTCATAGAGCAGTTTGCTGTAAATTTCTGAAAATGCGGAGGGAAGCAATACCGTACCATCAGACCGATATAAGGCAAGGTCGTTTCGCCCGTATACTTTTTTGATCAGATACCCGGCTTTCCCACAGGAGCAAGTACCGTTTAAGGGGGCGACAATGTCATTGATAGCGTTGTAGCGAAGGATCGGCGTTCCTTTGCCATGGAATTTAGTAATAATCATTTCTCCGGCTTCACCGGAGTCAACCGGGTGACCATTTCTGAAGAACTCCGCATAGATAAGGTCCGACATCAGATGGTAGCTTCCTTGTCTACATTGATGCCCAATCAGCCCAGATTCTGTTGCTCCGTAGACTTCGAAGACCGTTGCTTGAAATGTTTTTTCGATATAGGATTTTAGGAAGGAATCCAGGACTGAGCCAGTGGCAGCAATATACTGAGGAGAGATGTCTTTTCCTAAGCCTGTTTCTTTTAACAAGGCAAGATGACCAAGCATCCCGACATACCCCCCGATGAACTCTGGTCGGAACTCATTGATGGCATCGATGACTTTTTTTGGGTCATCGTTTGTGTTCAACCACTGAATGTTCTTAAACACGCTTGTGAGATTGAAACGAGGCTGCAATCCCTTGGTGACATACCCACTCTCTGCGGTATGCGGTGCAAAATCACCAATAATCGTTATCCTGTTTTTCCAGACGCTCATATCGTATTCATGTAAGGTCCGCATGTACGCAAACAGTCCCATGACAATGTCAAGTAAATCGACATACAAAGAGAGCACTTTGCCTGTCGTGCCTGACGTGGAGACTTCTATGAGAGTATCTTTGTTTATCTTTGATGACACAATCCCATTTGGATAATATCGTTTGAGATCATCTTTTGTCACGCATGGGAGTTTCTGAAGATCATCAATTCCAGTGATATCAGCAGGCTGTATCCCTGCCTGTTTGAACTTCTCATGATACAAAGGGACGGTATCAGCAAACCGGACAAGTCGTCGAAGCTGCCTATCTTGATAGCGATGCAGCGAGTCATCACTCATTCGTTCCAACCGGTCGACGTCCACCAAATACCGTTTGAGAATTTTACCAAGGAACACGGGGTTATAGAACGGATTCATACAGCTCCCAAAGTAGAGAAGAGATAGGTACAATTCCTTAAATAGATGTCTCTTCATTCTCCACAGAAGAGCAATGAACATACTCATCGTTGAGACCGTCTGGATGGGAGGTGCACGGTATAAATTCCTTGAGAAAACATTGCTCACCACATTCTCTATCCTTCCTACCTTGCAAGCTCGTGAGCTTGCCGCGATCACCCCAAAACAGCATCGAGTATCCGTTGTCAATGAACGACACACCCAAATCGATTATACCGCATCTTACGACGTTGTCCTCATCAACTATGTCACCTCGACAGCACCACGAGCCTATATCATCGCTGATAACTTCAGGAAAAAAGGCATCTTTGTTGTGCTCTGCGGGTTTCATGCCTCAGGACTCCCGGAAGAGGCAAAACAACATGCGGATAGTGTCATTATCGGGCGAAACGAATCAGGATGGTTAATGGTCCTTCAAGATATCAAACAAAAAAAACTACAACCGTTTTACCATGCACCACCATACAACACCACACAGAGTCTCCCGCCAACAAATGTTCAGTTACGGGGATTTATCATGACTGGTGCAATTGAGGCGACACGCGGTTGTCCGTACCAATGTGAATACTGTCCAGAGACAAATATCCAAGGTGGAAACTCCTTCTACAAAAGACCCATTCCAGAGGTCATAGAAGAAATAAAAAAAATCCCACAAAAAACTCTGATGTTCTATGATGCGTCACTGACCATCGATCCTTCGTATTCAAAGGAATTGTTCCAGAACATGAAAGGGCTGCAGAAAAGGTTCTTCTGCAATGGGAATGCTGATGTGTTAGCCAAGGATGAAGACCTTGTCCGTCTCTCCAATGAAGCAGGATGCATCGCATGGCTTGTCGGATTTGAATCTCTTAGTCAAGATACCCTGGATTCAGTTGGGAAAAAAACAAATAAAGTTGATGATTACGCACAAGCAATCCAAAATATCCACAAGAATCATATGGCGGTCATCGGAGATTTCATGTTCGGCTTTGATACCGACACACCAGAGGTTTTTCAAACAACACTCAAAGCAATAAAAGAACTAAAAATCGATGTTGCCGATTTTTCAATTCTGACACCATTCCCAGGTACACCATTGTTTACGAAACTTGATATTGAGAAAAGGATTCTTACCAAAGATTGGAAATATTATAACATGGGACATGTGGTCTTTGTTCCAAAACAGATGACGCCAGACGAACTGCTTCAAGGTGTACGGTTGATGTACGCTGAGTTTTATCACCCGTTATATACAATAAAAAGGATTGTCCAGAACCTCACGAGGGGCCTTTATCCCTTCTTTGTGATTGTTGCACGAAATGTTGTAGCAACACTGAGCGCGCGACGGTTATATACGGTAAAAAAGCGATAACAAGCGAAAAGAGGATTAGAAAGCCCACCAGGCTTTAATATCAATGCTAGCGGTAGCGGTTTTATCGGTATCATCGTAGGCTTTTACCATAATGGTATAATCCTTAGGAATCAATGGTTTTTTAAATAACTTGGATGAGAGGGTCCAATTATACGGGGGCTCTGTCATGTTTGCGACAAGTTTGTCATTCACATAGATTTCGACTCTCGTAATCGAGGAATCATCCTTTGCATACGTATCAATCGAGGCTTTTCCAATCATCCATGTGTTTTTCAATAGCTTGTTTTTATATAAGAATGATAAACGGAGATTCCCTCGTATGTAAATCTTCCCTTTCTGAGGAGAGAGGATTCCAACTTCAGGGGGAAGGTTCCGTGTACCCTTTGCAACATAGGTTTCATTTGCTGCATCAGCGAAATGAGCAGAAAATTCATTCTCGTTTGCTGGAGGGTTTGAATAAGCGATGTTTTCCGCAGAATTAAACACGACTGCAATAATCTTGAGATTCTCATAATCAAGGCTCCCAACAGACCAACTCTCTGTGAAGGTTTTTTCACTATCCGCAGGAACACTAATCTCCTCATTGATGATAAAATCGACAAACGCATTTCGATACTTTAAACCATTATAGTCATTGAATTGTGAAGAAATTATTTCAGCAAGATACACCCGTAATATCCCGGTATAGGTGGTCTGTTCTGCATTGATAAGCAAAATACTTGTCTCTATCGTATTTGTCGTGTTTTTGTATTCCGCTTCAACCGTTATTTTAATTTTTGGGACCAATCGATTTTCTGCTGCCTGGATAGCACTTGTGTAATTTGTTTCCGGTTGAGTACCACCAAGAAGAACCTTGTAACCTCCATCAATGTACACCGTCGGATCCCCATAGCGATTATAGATTGATGAGAGGTGCTCTGCTGCGACACTGTTTTCCAAAATCATACTTACATAATAAAAACGATACGCATGCGAGGATTCCAAGTCCTCTAAAATGGCTCCTACGTTCGGACAATACCGACAGTCTTCCGACGTGGATTCCTCAACGAATACGTAATGGGTGAAGTCCTCCTCGCCATTACTAGGTTTAATGGTGATAATGTAATACATAGAACCGTCAGTCGAAGGTTCACCAACAAGACCGTTTCCCGCAGCATCATCAACCGTGACATAGTAATAATAATCCATTGTGGCGTCTGATGGAATGCTGATGCTTGCACTTCCGCTCAGAATCGATACCGATGTCCAATTTAAAGATCCCGCGGTTTGATAATGTAAGGTTGCTTCAGTAACATCGACGTTGTCTGTAAAAACAACAGTGATAGTGGCTATCTGACCAGCGGTTACAGTAAAGTTACCAGTGACTCCAGAAATCTGCGGAGGTTGATTGTCTGGCCCCCCATTTTCATCAGTATAAAGAATAATATATGCTGATGCACTAAGGAGAATTCCTAGTAGAAGGATGATTATGATAAGTTTTCCTATAAGCCTCATATCTTGTAATTAATATACACTTGTTTTATATATTAAATTTACTGAGACAGATTTAAGAGAAGAATGCCAAAAAAATAGGGAGAAAATATTCAATTCTCTTCATCAAAAGAAGCCACGTATCACTCTTTCAATTGATAAGCAGTATTCCTCCGCACTATGATTTTTTCATGACTCATTTTTTCAAGAATAGGTTTGAGTCGTTCTTGTTCAAGTTCGAATAATGCTTCCATCTCTGATATCGACATCGATTTCTGAAGTAAACATCGTAAGATCTTTGCTCGAATCTGCCGATCGGATCCCTCAAATCGTGATTGCTGTGTTTTTGGTTTGATACCGGTTTTTTTGGCGGTGAGCTGAAGAGCACCATAATCCATAAGAGCATTATGCCAGTCCCGGCTTTTCCCCCGGGGGAGACATATTTCAGCTAGGCTCCAGAGCTCCTTATCCGTTATCGTGGTCGGAAGTTTAAACTCGCTTATGAAGATCCTTCGGATATTGGTATCTACAGTGACAAGATCAGTGTTTGTTGAGAAAATCTGCACCGCCTGGGATGTGTATTTCCCGACCCCGGGGAGTTCTTTGTACTGTTTCATCGCTTGGAGGACATCACTATCGAATTGAGAAACAATTTTCTGTGCAGTCGTATGGAGATTCATAGCTCTGGTGTTATACCCCAGACCTAGCCACATCTGTAACACCTCAGGTAAGGCTGCAGAGGCGAGAGCGTCAATGGTAGGCCATTTTTCAATCCATTTCTCGTAATATAAAATCACTCGTTTTACCTGTGTCTGTTGTAACATGAGCTCTGAGAGCAGAATCTTATAGGGGTCTGTTGTTTTCCTCCAAGGTAAGTCTCGCTTATTTTTTTCATAAAAAGAAAAGATTTTTTTTTGAAACCGTTTGATGTTCTCTGCAGGGATGTTTTTTGATTTCCTCTTTAAAGACGCCATAGACAGTCCTTTTTTGATGAATAACTGAGTAGAATACAGGTATTTAATATGATTTTTTCTGTGATTTTTTATTTGGTAAGGTTTTTGAAGGTTTGCGGTATAAAGGATATCTCTCTTATGAAACGCTACTACCTGAATCATCTGCAGAAACTTGAAGCAGAATCAATTTTTGTCATCCGTGAGGTCGCAGCCCAATTCGAACGACCGGTACTGCTTTTTTCAGGTGGGAAAGACTCGATCGTCCTTGGGTATCTTTCCAAAAAAGCGTTCGCTCCTGCGAAAATTCCTTATCCGTTACTTCATATTGATACGGGGCATAACTTCCCCGAGGTCTTGTTGTTCAGGGATGCGTTTGTGAAATACCTTGATGTTCGCCTGCTTGTTGGGTCGGTCCAGAAATCTATAGATACGGGACGGGTGAAAGACGAAACCGGGAAATTCTCAACAAGGAATTATCTTCAGTCGACCACCCTGCTTGACACCATCCATGACCATAAATTCGATGCAGCCATCGGAGGCGGACGCAGGGATGAGGAAAAAGCACGTGCGAAGGAACGGTTTTTCTCCCATCGAAATGATTTTGGACAATGGGACCCGAAGAACCAACGCCCTGAGCTTTGGGACCTGTTTAATGGTCGGAAACATCATGGTGAGCATTTCCGTATATTCCCACTGAGTAATTGGACAGAGTTGGACATCTGGCAGTATATCCTCAAAGAACAGATTCAGATCCCTTCAATCTATTTCTCCCATACCCGTGATTGCATCATCCGGGATGGCGTGATTTACGCGTATTCAGATTACCTGCGTCTCGATGAAGCGGAAAAGAAAAAAATTCAGTCAATGACTGTTCGATTCCGAACGGTTGGTGACATGACGTGTACCGGGGCAGTACATTCTGATGCTCGAACTGTAGAGGAAATCGTTCAGGAAGTTGCAGCGTATCGTGTCTCAGAACGTGGCAACCGGGCGGATGATAAACGATCAGAGAACTCCCTAGAGGACCGGAAAAAGGAGGGGTATTTCTAAGATGGATGAAAAAAGCTATCTGAATATGGATCTGCTTCGTTTCACCACTGCCGGGAGTGTCGATGATGGGAAAAGTACCCTTATCGGTCGTCTTTTGTATGATAGTAAAACCCTCTTTGAGGATCAATTGGAAAACTTGGAGCGTCTGAGTCAACAACGCGGTGAAGAGCTTAATCTTGCCTTGCTGACCGATGGCCTGCGGGCAGAGCGAGAGCAAGGTATTACTATTGATGTTGCGTATCGTTACTTTGCGACTCCTGTCCGAAAATTCATCATCGCTGACACCCCGGGGCATATTCAGTATACGCGGAACATGGTGACGGGAGCATCAACTGCGAACCTTGCGTTGATCCTTGTGGATGCGCGCAACGGGGTGACTGAGCAAACCCATCGTCATATCTTCATCGCCTCGCTTCTTCAGATCCCGCATTTTGTTATCTGCATTAACAAGATGGATCTTGTGAACTATAAACAAGAAGTATACGATGCTATCAAGACAGAGATTGAGGATTTTATTTCCAAGCTTTCAATCCCCGATATCACCTTTATCCCGATCAGCGCGTTACTTGGTGATAATGTGGTCAATGCGTCGAAAAACATGGAGTGGCACCATGGTCCAACACTGTTGTACCACCTAGAAGACGTGCATATCGGCAGCGACGAAAACCTTGTGGACTGTCGGTTCCCGGTCCAGTATGTGATACGACCACGATCAGATAAATATCATGATTACCGTGGATATGCTGGGAAAATCGCAAGTGGAATCTTCAAACCAGGGGATAGTGTTATCGTCCTTCCTTCTGGTTTTACAACGACTATCAAGTCGATTGAAGACCCGCGAGGAGAAATCGATGAAGCGTTCCCTCCGATGTCAGTGGTCATGCAGCTAGCAGACGATCTTGATATCAGTCGCGGAGACATGTTAGTACGGTCGCATAACATTCCGTTCATCAGTCAGGATCTTGATTGTATGATCTGTTGGATGAACACAAAACCGCTGAACCCGCAAACTCGGTACATCATCCGTCATACCACCAGGGAAATAAAAGGGATCGTCAAGGAGATCCAATATAAAATCGATATCAATACGCTACATCGAATATCGGAGGTGACTTCCCTTGGACTCAATGAGATCGGACGTATTACGATACGGACCGCGCAACCCTTGTTCTTTGATAGTTATCAGCACAACCGCGCCACCGGGAGTATTATCTTAATTGATGAAACAACCAATGAGACGGTTGGTGCAGGGATGATACGGGAACCATCCCCAAAGGTCCCTGAAAAGAAAAAATAAAGGAAAAAAAGTCTATGACGAAACATCAGGGTTTCACCATCTGGTTTACAGGTCTTCCTTGTTGTGGAAAAACAACGATTGCCAATCAGGTTGCTATTCTGTTAAAAAAGAGAAACTATTTAGTTGAACAACTCGATGGTGATATTATCCGTCAAAATTTTTCCAGTGACCTGAGTTTTTCAAAAAAAGATAGGGATGAGAATATCAAACGTGCCACGTTTCTTGCTAAAATGCTTTCCCGCAATAATGTTGTGGTGCTCGCAAGTTTCGTCTCACCTTACCGAAAACAGCGAAGGAAAGCACGAAAGGAAATTAAGAATTTCGTTGAAGTGTATGTTCGTTGTCCTGTGAAGATCTGCATGAAACGCGATGTGAAAAGTATGTATAAAAAAGCCCTTGAAGGAAAGATTCAACATTTCACCGGAGTCGATGATCCATATGAAGAGCCTGAAAATCCGGAGATCATCGTCGATACTGATATCGAATCAGTTGACGAAAGTGTTCAAAAGGTATTGCTCAAGATCGAAGAACTTGGGTATCTTACCTAATTAAGAAAAGCCGTTTCATTGTTTGAGTCGGTTTTTTAGAGAGGCTAAGAGGAAGCGAGGAATAATTTTCCATTTATCTTTTTGTACGCCACCGGGTTTTGGAATCGCTTGGCAAATGATATCAATGAGTTTTTTGTCTCCGCAGGTAATCTCGATTAGGCGATCAACATTTCTCCCCCAGCGTTTGGATAATCGGCCCATCAGGGTAAAATCCCCGTAGAATTCATGGTTCCAACGGTTTTGATAGCCTTGGAGGGATTGTGCATCTATTGTATCGTTTTCAAGTGCTTTGATTGCCGTGTTTGCTGCCATCTCACCGGAGCACATCGCATAAAAGATCCCTTCACCGGTCATGGGGTTTGTCAGTCCGCCGGCATCACCGCAAAGTAACACGCGATCTGCAGTCATTCTTTTCATCGGACAGGTCGGAAATGCTCCTCCATGCGTCGTTGCAACGTTGAGATTGTGAGGGATAAGATTTTGTTTTTTTAATGTCTGTAGATACTGGGCATAGTTCATTTGTAAATTCTTTTTTTCCATTATAGGATTAATAGCTTGTCGAAATTCGACGACTCCGATATTGACGTGTACTTTTTTAGGGAAGACCCAACCATATCCCACAAGTCCGTGTGGTTGAAGGTGTATATGAACACCTCGTTCGTCCCCATACAACTTACGAATGGTTTCTGGATTCATTGGATATTCATTATACACGGAGACTCCGATATGGTCACAACCTTGTTTCATTCCTATTTTCTTTGCAATGGTGCTCCAGGTTCCATCAGCACCTATTATTAATCGTGATTCAACCATCGTTCCATCTGAAAGAATGAGTCGCATGGCCTCTTTCTGCTTGGTCATGTCGTGTACGGTGTTTCCACATTGAAGGACCGCCCCGTTTCGTGTCGCGAGACCGACGAGCCCTTCATCAAAGTTTTTTCTGAGAACCATCGCCTGAAGAGGTTTCGTATGATAAAAGTCTAAGTGGTGTGTATTTGAGGACGTATGTATTTGAAATGTCGTGGAGTATGAGTCAATCAGGTTGTTTTCCTCAAGATATTTGAATCGGTGCAGGACTCGCATCTGAAGTCCGCCGCCGCAGGGTTTGTCTCTAGGGAATGTTGTTTTATCGAGAAGAAGGGCGCGGATGCCTTTTTCCGAGAGGAGTTTTGCTGCTGTGGCACCAGCTGGGCCAGCTCCGACGATAGCAACATCGTAAAGCATAGAAAAATCATTCCTCCGTTTCACTTTTTCTAATGCTCTTATGATATATAAATTTTACAGAACGGGACCATATGAAGATTTTTTATCAAAAAATGAACAGAGACGGATCAGAATAAAGATCGGAAGAGCACACGTCTGAACTCCAGTCACTCCAAC
>JBFYMQ010000001.1:0-65884 GCA_041304825.1 Thermoplasmatales archaeon | reverse complement strand
AGAAAGAAATCCTAAAAAAAAGTCTTTTTAATCTTCAATTTGTTTTAACAATATCATGGTCAGGATCTGATTTACAACAACCTATCTTGCCCGGGGAAACACGTGCTGTAAATCTTTCCATTATTTCTTGTGTGACACGTGGTGCATACGGGAAAATTCTCTTGCGTTTTTTAGAAGGTGGAACATTCATTATGCAATTACGAATAGAAGATACACCAGAGTGGTGCACCGCCTGGGCATTGCAGGAAAATTTTACAGGTGTTATAAAATCTGATGAGGTAACTTTGCATAATACATTGATGTACGTACATCTCAGCGATGATGCCCCTGGTAATTATTCACTAGGATGGGTGAAAATTTGTTCTTCGATAAATGATAAAAAAGGACCATTTAACATCATAACACTCATTCACGGTTTTAAACAAACAGCCACACTCGCTTTTAACACCGGCCCATAATCCCCCATCTAGAATGATAGCACGATACTCAACTTTTTCTGAACAGATATGTATAACAACATTTTAATAAAGGATGAGGGATAGTAATACTACGTGAAGAAAATGAAAATCAAGCTTCTGAAGAGGGAGACAGATAAAAATCAAGAAACAAAACAGATAATTAGTAAACTCCAAAAGGAAGAGAAAGTCAAGGCTACAAAAAAAGAAAGCAGCCTCTTACAGATCCCTGGATTCCAGCAATATTCTGCGTTGATGAAACTTCGGATTGTGGTAAGTACAATTTTTTTGCTCTGTTCAGTTTCTGTGATTTTGCTTTTTGTAGGTGGATGGGAGATCTCTGCGGTCCTACTTTTGATCGGTTATGTCATGCTTTTTATTCTTATGTTTAAACTTTTCAAAGTGAAGAAACTCTAATATCATAAGACCGACGAATTAAAAACCATCACATTTTAATATAGGTAAATGTATTTTGATTACATGATGCAAAAAGACACTTGGAAGCCAGAAGAGGTAACCACTTTTCTGAAACTGCCTGTTTATACCCGCGAAGGAGTCTATGTTGGTCATGTCAAAAACGTGTTTTTAGAGTTGGATGAAAAGAGAGTTGGTAGCCTACTTGTCACAAACACAAATCCAGCATTAGTAGAAGGTAGCGTTGATGTTGCAGTACCCTATCGATGGGTCAATGCGGTTGGCGATATCATTATTCTCTCTAATTTCCCGGGCAAAGTCGCAACAAAGAAAGACAAGCCTGATAAAACGAAAAAAACACAAGAAGGCGAACAAAAAATCGATGTGATTGAGTAAGCCAGGAGTTTCCTACGGTATCTTCAGGAGAAAAAAATCATTAATGAATCTTATTTTTTCCTTTTTTAATTCAAAATGATACATTTCCATGCAAATATTTTTATATCAAGTAAGTTATATATTAACATGTACATACTGCGTCCTTCTTCGAGTAAGAAGTGTACAACAATCTTTAAATACTGAGAAAAGAAAGTAATACGTGTAAAAACAGGAAAAATGGTGGAACAATGACAAAAAAATTCAAAGCGGTAAAAGCAAGTATCGTTACGGGACTAGTCTTTATCAGTGTTATTGTTGCTGCACTCCCCACCACATCAGCAGGTCTTATCTTCGATCTTCAAAGTGTATTGACAGTTTCATGGAGAACGAATCAGACTGAACAGCCGGTTGTACCACGTGGGGCATTACGATCGTTAGACTTAACCATTTCACATACCGTCACAAGAGGTGTCTTTGGTGAAGGCATGATTAGAGTGTATGCTAATAAGGTAATTGTAATATCTGTTGAAATTGTTGAGACCCCAACATGGGTTACAGCAACTATCGGACAAGGTACCTTATCTACAACAGTTCAACCCGGAGAAACAACCTATGTGTATACATCAATATCACTGCAAGTGGCAGATGATGCACCCGCATACGGACTAGGTTATATAAAATTAAAAGCAACAGCAAAAAAAGCTGGACTCATTGAAGGTTTCACACAAGAATTTACCCTTAATTTCGTTCCAGAATATAAACCGTTAATTCAACCAACCTTACCAGAGACCAATACCAAAAAAATAGGGCCATTGGATACAGCAGTTTTCCCCATTCAGGTAACCAACCTTGGTAATGCAAGAACTGTCGTATTGCTCACTGTTGTCAATACACCCAAAGACTGGAATGCAATTGTGACAGACCAAATCATCCTTGAGGAAGGAGAAGGATCTAGCAACACAGCATATCTTGTGATAAAACCACCAAAAAATTTCGGATATCACAATGATGAAAAAACCATTACGGTTTCCATGCAGCCAGTAAAATACGATGATTACACGAAAAAGGGCGAAATTATCTACGCAACATTCCTAGTTGAAAGTCGAGGGTTTTCAACCCCCGGATTCGAATCTATCGCGTTTATCGGTGCCTTAGGACTGGTACTTGTAATCATGACGTTCTTACGGAAAAGAAAATAAAAACTCAAAACATATACATCTTCCTTTAAAGCAATGGGGGAAATTCCTATAAAACTCAATAAAAGCATTAGTTTCGTCATCGTTGCATTACTCCTCTGCCCCATTATTTGTGCACAGGTTCAACTCACCGAGGCAGCAACTCCGAAGACAGGGTGGAAATTCCCTTTAATTAATGCTATCGGAGCTCTTTATGGATCGTTAGTCACGATAGTCAGCTTTGCCGAGGGATTCAAAGCTGTACCTAATAATATTACGATAGGATATAACGAAAAGGTGACAATACAACTTGGAAACATCGACATTGAAACCGGTAATTTTTCAGCAGGACTAACTCGATGGTTTTTAACTCAACGTATTTTGAGTTATTCTGTCGAATTTCCCGATGGTAATTCTGGTGGTTGGTTTGTCAACTTTGATCCCCCATTAATCATCCAGCAGGAAGGAGTCGCTGCAATAACCAATGTCTCGATAGCATTATATTCGCCACCGCAAGCAAGCGAGACGATTCAAAGTACGACACTTCGGATTAGAATTGCTGACACATGGGCGATCAAAAACTTATGGTTTCCAGAAGGGTTGGATAACACAATATTAGGGATTTTTAAAGGAACATATTCATTTCCTTTTAGTCCGCTTGGTTGGTTCCCAGCCGCATTATTCGGAGGATTTGGCAAAAACAGCGGAAAAGTCCTTACCGATTATTACTTTGTTGACCTCCTTGTGAAAGTAAAACCATTCCATTCTGTAAAAATCAATGCCTTACCCCCAGGAAAACTCTCACCAAACGACGTTGTCTCCATCCCAGTTCTAGTTCAAAGTTATGGGAACTACAATGATACCATCAGCTTCAGAGCAAAAAGTGAAAACGGATCTCTTCTTCGATTGACACAAAACAACACAATAACTCTTTCGCCTGGAGAACAAGGACAGTTATTCATTGGAGTCGCAAGTCCCAATAATTTCCTAGATACAGGGACGCTACATTCAATCACTCTTGAGGCATTCTCCACCGATCAACCAAATGTCACAATCGCAACACAAAATATCATGCTCGAAACCCAGGGTTTGTATGTCTCTGAAGAAAACGCTACATATATCTTTGGGGCTGGATTAATCATAATATTCGTTGTTATTATTTTGTTATATTGGCGACGAAAAGCCTCTGAAACGATTCGAAAGAAACCAGAGAAACCCTGGAAACTGCCTGAGGAACAACAACACCTTGCTGAACTCAAACGGACTGACAAAAACGCGTATGAGCAAGAACGTATCATGATGCAGGATGAATACAAATCAGCGCTGCTGTCGTACAAACAAGAAAAGAGACAGTTCCGAGTAAAAACCACGGAAGAAAAATCAAAAAATATCATTTCATCTTTTTTCAAAAAACTGCAGGCATCGTTCAAAGCCGCAGGAAAACCAAAGAAGAAACCAAAGAAAAAACAAGCTGTTCGTCTAAAAAAACAAGAGAAAAAACCAAAAGAACCTATCGTAAAACCCATCGCCCCAATCGGAGATATCACCAAGGATAAGGTATTGGCGAAAATAAAAAGAGAACAGGAAAAACAACTGCGTAAACTACAATAACCGAATCCTTTTTTTCTTTTTTTGATACAAGAGTAGTATCATAGATAACAGCAATAGACTTGCCAGTACATTCAACCAGAATCCAAGTGCTGGCCCCCAATCACATACCACAGGGATAACCATTTCTTTGCCGTGGACCGAAACATCGATCGTTCCCTGTCCAATGAAGCTTCCAACACCGACTTCTACGAAAGCAGACATCGCTATGATAAATAAAACCAACGAGGAGAGAAACAGAACCAATGCTCCAATCAGAAGGAAAATCTGCCAGTTTTTTTTACGTATTCTTTTGAAAGTGAAAGCGAAGATAGCAAGCCCAACAACGAAGACTGCAATAATCGGAATGATCATCATGATGGTCATAAAATTCTCAGGTATAAACGAAAGCTCTCCCGCGATTACCTGTGGTGCAGTTGTGGTTGAAACAAGATTGAATGGTATCAGATACAAGGTTGATGATGTCTGAATGTCTCCGGAGGATCCTTGCAATGTCCACCAGGGCGATACCAGTGATATCAGCAAAACACTTACTAGAAGAAGTAAAAGAGGATACAATAGTTCGTTCTTTTTGATGCCTACCACGAATCCAAGCAAAATTAAACTAGCCGAAACGACCAGACATAACAGTGGAAACACTGGCTCCTGTTTTGTGATTAGGTCCACATTTCGCTCACCAATCACTTTGAGGGATCTCTGACCAATAATCTCAGCCTGAGAAATCACTTTCACTACATAAAGACCCGGAGGAATAGAAAAAACAGCCTGAGAACCATTGCTGAGTATCTTCTGTGTCTTTCCCTCACGGCTCATCTCAACATTGACACCCTCTAGTACCGAACCTCGTGCATCAAATACATGGAATGAGACAGGATATGTCGCTGGAAACACTAGCGAAGCATCATCGGAAGGGATGGTCACTTCTTTGTCTATAACAAAGGACTTAAATTGGATTTGAAGCTGATACGTCGCAGGAGGTAACTCGGTAAATTGATAGGAACTCTTGGTGTTTTGTGTTGGTAAAATCACGGTGGGAGTCTGCATCGCAGCGCTTGTTAATCTTGGTGTGACATCAACATCTGGTGTTAAACCCCATAGGTCTTGCAGGGTAACCATCCAGTCGTACTGATCAAGGACCACTGATTTCTTTAGAGGAACTACTATTCGGTTGTATCGTAACCGTATTGACTCATTCATCACCTCAAAACCTTTATAGACTGCGGTGAGCTGATAAGAACCTTTACGATCGCATGGCGCAGTAAGATGAGCCGCTCCATCTTCATTAGTAGTATTCTGGGCAATCACCAGCCCATCCTTCAGTAACATCACTTCAGCATCATTGATACCAAGACCTTGCTGATCAACAAGGCTGACCTGACACGAACCCTGTGGTTTACAGAACACATGGATCGATGAATCTTCTGTAAGATCAAAGACCTCTACCCCAATGAAATGTCGTTCGTTGCCCACCCGGGTGTTGTCCTTAAACACTTTTATAACGTATCGTCCTGCTTCAAGTGCTTGGAAATGGAACCGTTTCCATAAGGAGATATTACGAAGGTCAAACAGATGAAGAGCATCTGAGATGCGTTCTTTTAATGACGATCCTTCTGAGGAAACCGAGCCTTTGAAGGGTAACCGACATGCTGTACCAGAATAGAGTAATTCGTTTTCACGATATGCTTCAACGGTTATGTAGGGGAAGTTGCGTCCTGTGATTGCTGAGAGCACAGATCCAAAAGGAAACGAGGGAGCAGTATGAACAGAAACCATGAGTGAGAAACGACCCACAGATGTTTCATCTTCATCAGTGTGATGGTCTCTTATTGATGGTTTGAGCTGTGCAAGGATCTGAAAAAGACGTGCTTCTTCCTCCGCGGAGTGATACCCATCTGTTGGTGAGGAAAAAAACTCCGCATCAAATTCAGCGATGAAGCCTTTTGGGATAACAGTATCTTTTCCTGAAATGTTTTTTTCATAGGCGTTTCGTGTGCATTCCACGGAAGCGACCGTGTAGTCCAAACCAGGCAGATGTGGATAATTCGACTCGTACGCCTTCAATTGTATCCCATCACGCTCGTCTATTCCTGCTTTGACAACAGAGGACGAACCGAAGATTAATGCATGGACATTGCCTGTAGCGCCTTCATCAAACGAGACCCATGCGTTCTGCCCTATATCAACATCATCTAGTGTTTGAATTAACCAAAGCACCGGGTTTTCTTGCGTATATTCTGGGTGCAGATCTACTTGATATTGCTCAACAGTGTTTTGTTCGGAATAGAAATGGGTATACGGATAGATTTCTCCAAAATTCAATTCTGAAATGGACGCGCTTCGTATCCCACCACACTGCATAGAGGCAAATAATCCATCGGTGTTGGCATCCTCATAAACGTGGCATTCTTCTAACGCCTCATGAATCACATGGACCTGGATACGTTCAGAGAATGTCGGGCAATAATAGTATTTGTACACAGCGGTGGTCTGTAGGTCTCCCTCTGTTGATTTGCTGAGTATTTTACAGGAGACCATAAGGTTTCCATCGCAGAGGATTTCTTTGGCAACGAGTTCTTGGCTTGTCGAACTATACTGCCACATTTCATCCCCGTAATAGTACGCGTATTCAAACGATGCGATCGCTTCTCCGTTTTTCGGGACTACTTCTGTTGAACCTTCTATAAGTTTTGTGACACACTGTGAGGTGGTATACCAAAGGAATTTGCCTTCTTGTGCCACTACGTAGGGGATGGCATCATGTTGAATGATTTTATAGAAGTGAGATTCTAAAGGATACCCCGGGATCGGCTCATAGAAATACGAGGAATCCACAATGGAGACATGATCAGAATAACTGGGGGGAGTGGTTTGTGCCTCATCGTAATACATGTAAAAACGTTCTTTTCCATCGGTCTGAGGCGGAATCAAAAAGACAAGATTACAGGTTGTAATATGAGTCTCGTCAGAATACTTAAGATCATAGAGTTGTGATTCCAGTTCGAGATCCTCCTTTGTGCTTTGGCAGATTACCCTAACAGAATGATGTGTTTCATTTAAGACCCAACAGGGAGAATCAAAGCGAACAGGAATATCGATAGGTTGGTATGCTACAGATACTTCGCTTGTGAGAGAACCCAGGAGTATTTCCTGGCGAAACGACCATGTCTCATTCCACCAGTCATCTTGCCCTGTAGAAACCTGATGTGGCAATATGGAAAAAAGGAAGACTCCTATCAGGATTGAAACACGTATCGTTTTTGCCACCATTGAAGCGACGAAACCTCCATTTTTTTAAAATAATTCTCTAGGAATAATTATTATCTGGTATTATATTATTCTTTTTACAAGAAAAAAATAAGGAAAATTAGAGAATCAAGCCTTTTTTTACCACGGTTTCAACCATATTCACTCCGAAATGGTAGGGAAGGAACTGATAGTTCGGACAATCCAGGATGAGAATATCAGCTTGTTTGCCTTTCTCAAGACTTCCGATGGACTGTTGCATCCCAATGGCACAGGCAGCGTTAAACGTCGATGCAGTGATCGCTTCTGCAGGGGTCATCTGCATTTTCAGACAGGCGAGTTGAATGATCATTTGCATATTTTCCGTCCAACAGTTCGGGTTCAAATCAGTCGCTAACGCAACAGGGACACCACCATCTATTATCTTTCGTGCAGGGGCGTACCGCTCCATCATCAAACAGAATGGTGTGCCAGGCAGAAGCACTCCGATGATGGATTTCTGCGCTAAAGCTCGTAACCCAGCCTCTGATGATTGTAAAAGATGATCCGCGCTGATCGCACCAACCTCTGCAGCAAGCAACGCTCCACCGGTTTCAACAATCTCATCGGCATGAACCTTCGGCAGAAGACCATACTGTTTCGCCGCTAAAAGGATCTTTCTAGCTTGGGTAACGGTAAAAACACCTTTTTCACAAAACACGTCACAAAACCGGGCATGACCTTTGGTCTTCGGAAGCATCTCTTTTATGATGGTGTTAACATAATCATTTGTACTCATGTGTTCTGGGATCGCATGCGCACCCAGAAACGTCGACACAAGATCCATGGGATGAATCTGCGCGAGTTTCTTCTGCACCTTCAGCAGCTTCAGTTCGTTTTCAACATCAAGTCCATACCCAGTTTTCATCTCACACGACGTAGTACCATGTCGCAGCATCGTATCAAGACGTTTCTTGCTTTGCAACAGCAGTTGATCCGGAGAGGCTTTCCGGGTCTTTTCCACGGTATAAAAAATCCCTCCACCACGTCGGAGAATCTCCAAATACGGGATGCCCGCAAGCTTCAGGTCCAGTTCAAACTCTCGAGACCCGGCGAACACCACATGGGTATGAGGATCGACAAAACCAGGCATCACCAGTTTTCCAGAGGCGTCTATCACTGTTTCTGCTTTGTACCGAAGATTTCGTCCCGCATCGACGATCAGGCCATCCTGAATCGCAATCGAACCGTTCTTGATGATACCAAGATTCCTCATCTGGCCCCGTGTTCGTGGTTTTTTTGGTCCTTTTAAGGTAAGCAGCTCACCTGCATGAGTGATTAGGAGATCGACCTCTTGCATAAGATGTTCCCAAATGGTTAAATGAAGGACCTTTGATTAAGGTTTACGGTGACCACCTATGGCTCGGCTCATAGAATGTGTTCCTAATTTCAGCGAAGGAAAAAATAAACAAACGATTGACACGATCCATACCTTGATACTGAATCATCCAGACGTTACATTGCTGGATTTTACCCCTGATGCGGATCATAACCGTACCGATGTCACCTTGATTGGTCCCCCTGAAGCAGTCAAGGTCGTAGTCTTAGAAATCGCTCTGAAATGTGTCGAACTAATTGATATGAATAAACACAAGGGGGAGCACCCACGCATGGGGGCAATCGATGTCGTCCCCTTCATCCCAATCACAGAAGTTGGTATGAGTGAATGTGTACAACTAGCCAATGACTTTGCAAAGGAATTCTCAGAGAAAACCAACGTCCCCTGTTATTTGTATGAAGAAGCAGCGAAACGAGAGGACCGACGAAACCTTGCTGATGTACGACGAGGAGAATATGAAGGACTCAAAGCAGAGATTGGGAAAAACCCTCAGAAAGTACCGGATTATGGCCCAAATAAAATACATCCCACTGCAGGGGCGACCGCTGTCGGAGCACGATTTTTCCTTATCGCCTTTAATGTCAACCTTGGTACAACCAACATAAAGATAGCAGATGAGATAGCAAAAGTAGTGCGTCATAGCAGCGGGGGGTACCGGTACGTGAAAGCAAAAGGATTTGAGATTAAAGAAAAAGGCATCGTCCAGGTCTCAATGAATCTGACGAACTACCAAAAAACATCGATCTTTCGGGTATTTGAGACCATAAAAAACGAAGCAGAACGCTATGGGGTACCAATCATCGGTAGCGAGATTGTCGGGTTACTCCCTCTAGAAGCATTAGTTGATTGCGCAACCCATTACCTCCGATTGGAGAAATTCACCGTCGATCAGGTCTTAGAAAAACGACTCTTAGAAATAAAGAAGTGATTCCCATGACAAAACTCGTCAAACAGAATATAAAAATGTTCCTCGATGAAGTTGCTTCCAACAGCCCTGCACCAGGAGGAGGGAGTGTTGCTGCACTCGCAGGAGCGCTTGGAGCTGCGTTAACATCAATGGTCTGCAACCTCACCAAAGCAAAACAAGGATATGAATCCGTGCAGGACGAAATCGCAGAGGCATTGGAGAAAAGTGAAGAACTCAGGAAGGATCTTACGGATCTCGTTGATGAGGATACCGATGCGTTTAATGAGGTCATGAAGGCATTAAAAATGCCAAAAGAAACAGAGGATCAAAAAGAGCAGAGAAGAAACGCGATGCAAGCTGCCTTTAAACAAGCAGCGGAGGTCCCCCTGCAGACTGCACGAAAATGTGTTCAGATTCTTGATGTCGCATATATCGTTGCAGAAAAGGGTAATAAAAATTCGGTTAGCGATGCAGCAGTATCAGCCTTGATGGCTCAGACAGGAGTGCAGGCTGCGATGTTGAATGTGCGGATTAATCTGAGTTCCATAAAGGACACCGAGTATACCCAGCAGGTTACGACTGAGTTACATGAACTCCTGCAAATCGCTATGCAAAAATCCACGGAAATCCTTAGTATTGTGGAAAAAAACCTCTAAAACAGCTAGGATGAGCTGCGATGGCGACTTCAGTAAAGAATCTTTATGAGATTTTATTAAAAGCTTTTGGGCAACAACACTGGTGGCCTGTCGATAAGAAGTACCACCAGAAACAACATAGCGACCCTCGTTTTGAAATCATTATTGGTGCGATTCTTACTCAGAACACAGCGTGGACGAACGTTGAAAAAGCTCTTGAGAATCTCAAGAGACAAAGAACCTTCACCATTCCTGCATTGACACATGTTGAGGAAATAAACCTCAGAATCATGATACAATCCTCCGGGTTCTTCAATCAAAAAGCACAGCGACTCAAGTTCATCGCATCATATCTTGAAAAAGAATACACAGGGGATCTGCAGAAGTTTTTCTCACAGGACACCTCAGACATCCGTCTTGAGCTTTTATCCTTACCCGGGATTGGTCCTGAAACAGCGGATTCTATTCTCCTGTATGCCGGTGATCATCCTGTTTTTGTTGTTGATGCGTATACAAAACGGATATGCCGACGGTTCCCATTGCCGGTATCAACTGATTCCTATGATGATATCCAACATTTTTTTGGAAATGAGCTTTCATCAATAGTCCCAGATAACCTACGAACATCCACCTACAAAGAATTCCATGCGCTGCTTGTAAAGCTTGCAAAACAACACTGCTGGAAGAAAAAACCAAGCTGCAGCAGCTGCCCTCTCATCAACTTATGCGAGAAGCTCCTCTAGTTTAACGCGTAAGACCTCAGCAGGGATGTCTGGAAGAGAGATAAACTGTGAGTTCCCCACCTGGCCTTTCCCTGAAGGCTTTAGTCTGATGAAACCAGCAAGTTCGATTTCTTTCAGATAGTTCCAAAACATCGTATGAGCCCTTGCATCCTCAGAGTACTCCTCGCAGGTGATCGCATAGGTTTTCTCCACTTCCCCTGTGTTTGCATACGCTGTATCCTCCTTTTGCAATCGTTTGGCAATCGAAAGCAAGGTGAGCAATTGATGTTTGCCCAGATTCTTTAACTTTGTCTCAGTAACGACCGAGTATGTTTCTGCTTTAGCGGCACGCACGTGCTCAGGTATCACCTGTTTTACGTGTTTCTCATCAGCATACATGCCTGCTTTCCAGAGGAGTTCAATGGAAAAGCGTGCGTCTCCGTATTCACTGGCGATATCAGCGATAAGCTCGATGCTCTCAGAACGAACGGTGTTTGCATGGAATGCAAGACGCACTCGCTGTTGTATGATATCATACAACTCGTCACGGACATATTTCTCCAGGACGATGGTGTTGCTGCGTTTAAACGTGCTAAGCGCTGCTGCTTCCAGCTCGGTGAACACATCCTTTTGTGAAATCATGATAACCGAGACAGAATTCCCGGTTTTTGTAGTCTCATCATTAAACCGGGTGAGATCATAGATCAGATTCGATTTTCCTTTTTTTACCAACGCATCAACCTCATCAAGCACAAGAAGAAGCTGCGATTCTTTCCGCTGAAGATGCGTACGAAGGATTTGTAACATCTCCTGCACTGAAAAACCCCGGTCAGGGAACCGTGAATCAAAATGACTTAATATGCCAAGCAAGACCATTGCATCGGTGGATCGTTTTCTGCAATTGATATGTACATATTCGAGTATCTTGCCTTGATTTCGCGCAATCTGAACAAGCGACTGACAGAAATATTTCGTCATGGCTGTTTTACCGGTTCCGACAGGTCCGCGGATGAGCACATTTTGTGCGATGTTGACAAAAACCGGTTTGAACATCTGAGCAAGTTTTTTGAGTTGCTCGGTTCTATGGGGTAGCTCGCTTGGGATGTAATCAAAATCAAGCACGTGAAGATCCTTAATGACAGACGATGAGAATAATTCATCTTCAATAATACTACCCATAGCACAGGGTAATGTCTGCTGTTAATAAAACTTTATCTCCTGATATGGATAAAGATTATACACCGGTACGATATTGTGATTTCTTACCATGGGAGATGAACCTTCAGTTCAAAAGTCAATTGAATTTCTGAAAAGCACGTTTCAAGCCTATTATGCATCAAATACGATAGAGCTTCCAGATCGCTTTGGACGTAGGGAATTTGCTTTCCTGCTTTTCGGCGGGAAAGGGATGATTCGACACCTGGGTTTTGAGAAACGAGAGATGATTTGGAATTTCCTAGAGGAACGAGCCCCGCAGCATGCGTATTATTCATCGGCGTATTACCAGCATCCTGATGCTGCGAAAATGCCTGATAAACTCTGGATGGGTGCTGAGCTGATCTTCGATTTGGATTCTGATCATCTCCCAAACGCGGATAAAATGGGGTATGTCGAATCCCTTGTTGAAGTAAAAAAAGAATTTATTAAATTGATTCATGAGTTTTTACTGGGGGATTTCGGGTTTAAAGAAAAATATATGGAGCTGTATTTCAGTGGAGGGAGAGGGTATCATTGTCATGTAAAGGATCCAGCGATTCTCGATTTGGATAGTAACGAACGACGGGAGATTGTTGATTACATCACAGGACGTGATCTGCAGGATTCCCTTATCTTCCATGAACAGGCTACCAGTAGAAAAAGCTATGGAAGTTTCTCGTTTGCTGGCGGAAAAAGCCTTAAGATGCCCACCCCGGATCAAGATGGATGGAAAGGTAGGATCAGTCGAGGAATCATTGATCTGGTCAATGAAATCAAAAAAAGTGAGAATCCTGAGAAAAAACTAGAGGAATACGGGGTGAGTCCGCATGATGCAGAACGACTTGTTCAGGAGCTTTCAGAGGAGAGAGTGAGACGGATTAAGGACGGGTTGCTTGACCAGTCAAAGACCATCAGGAAGTTTTTTTTAAATAGTGCGTTACGAAAAACAGCAGTGTCTCTCAGTGCCGGAGAAACTGATGAACCGGTCACCTGTGATGTGAAACGACTTATCAGATTACCGTCATCGCTTCATGGGAAAACTGGGTTGAAGGTCGTGAAAATAGAAGTGGATGATTTAAAGGACTTTGATCCCCTTCAGGATGCAGTCGTTTTATCTGAAGACCCTGTGAAGATCCTTGTGCAACGAGAGGTGACTATTGAAATGAAAAACCAGAGATATCATTTAGAGCAAGGAGCACAAGAAGTCCCAACCTATCTTGGGGTTTTACTCATAGGACGAAAAGAAGCAATACTTTTGTAATCTTCCGCTTGTTTTCCAGGTTATCGCTCTTGATATTGTTTAAACGAATCGGATGCTCTCCAGGTTGAAGGGGGCTGCGGTGTTCATGTTGAGTCGCTTATGAATGGTCGATGACAGATCAACGCATTTTGATTCTTCACCATGGCCAAACACGACCCGTTCCGGACGCGGTGACATATTGTTGATGAACCCGACAAGTTGCCTTCGGTCGCTATGTCCTGAGAACCCATCACAGGTTTCAACGTTCATCTCAACGGGTAGGCTGGCGATGTTACCTCCGACATTCATAGGTATTTCCTTTGCACCACGTTGAACCCGCCGACCGATGGTTCCCTCGGCTTGATACCCGACGAAGACCAGCGTGTTTTTGGCTTCACCGCACCAGTGTTTGAAGTACTCCATGACAGGACCACCGTTCATCATACCACTAGTGGCAAGCACCACGCAGGGATCTTTCTCCCCAAGGATTTTTTCCCGCATCTCGCCGCTATCGACGCGTTTGAAAATCTCTGAAAGTAAGGGGTTGTCCCCCTGTTGGAATATCTGGGTTCGAAGTTTGTTATTGAGATACTCAGGATACGCAGTATGAATCGCGGTCGCCTCCCAGATCATCCCATCAAGATAGACGGGGACCTCTGGGATTTCCTTCATTTTCACCAGGTTTTCCAGGACGATCATGACTTCCTGGCTTCGCCCGACAGCAAAAACTGGAACAAGGACTTTCCCTTTTTTCTTAACAGCGGTGCGAATGATATCTTTCAACCGGTCTGTTGCTTCTTTTCTGCTTGGCTGGAAATCATCGTGTCCTCCATAAGTTGATTCGATGACCAGAGCCTCTGCACGAGGAAAATGGTTGATTGCTGGATTGAATAACCAGGTGCGTTCAAACTTAATATCACCGGAGAATGCGATGTTGTATAATCCGTCACCGATATGGAAATGACAAATGGAGGACCCAAGGATATGACCCGCGTTATGGAAGGTGAGTCGGATATCAGGGGTGATATCGGTCGTATCCCCATAGCCCATGACGATACAATGTTTAATCACATTGCGAATATTCTCAGAGGAGTACGGAACCTTTTTTGCATCTGCAGCTGCTACTTTAATATAATCCATTTGTAGCAGGGTCATCAGGTCTCGTGTCGGTGGTGTACAATAGATAGGCCCATCATATCCATATTTGTAGAGGATCGGGACAAGGCCACAGTGATCAAGATGTGCATGAGTGATGACCACCGCATCAATTTTTTCCAACGGCAGAACCTCAGGCATATGAATGTAGGGCGATCCGTTGTTATCCGATGAAACATCAATACCACAGTCGATCAATACTTTGCTATCCTGTGTATGTAACATCGAACAGGATCGACCGACCTCTCGAAACCCACCTAAGGCGATCATACGGATGAATTTCTCCCCTGTTGAAGAGCCACGATGGATCTTCCGACCTATCTTCCGTAGAATATCCTTCCGTTCATCGCTCATTGAACGGAGGTACCCGCGTATCTCCTGTACGGTTTTTGATTGAATCGGTGGTGCTCGAACAATGCTGGGTGCCCAGTTGATCTTTTTGCGTATCTCGTTTAAGAGTTGGCCTTCCCGCCCTATTGCAGCTCCAGGTTTTAACGCTTCAATGGTGACTTCGCCGACATCAGGTTGAAAATAAATGTTTGTTATTTCTGCTTCCTTTGGAATGATCTGTCTTATTTTCTTCTCTGCGATATCAATATCAGTGAGAACCGAAGGATCAGGACGGACCACAATGCGTTTCTGCAGACTTTTCGCCATATTCTTTACTAAATCCTTGTTATTGGCAAATTTATCTGGTGTCTTTGTGTAAATAACCAGGAGTGCGCCTTCGAATTCCACTTCGGAGATGTCAACACTTGCTGGTATGGAGCTTCGTATCTTGCCTCGTATCTCTGCTAAAACATCATCAACGGTCATAATCTACCCTTTTTAAAGCTTGTAAAACGAATCCTTAAACATGTTTCTATCTGATAATTATCCTTTGAGAATACGGATTGTTACTTCCCCATCTTCTGCAAACGTTTCTTAATTTCATCTTCAGATATCATCTTGAATTCTTTCTCAGTGATCACTGCCACATCAGCTCCGTTTCCCGAGGCTGAATCTCGGCCCATCGCAGCAGTAACCGCTCGTAACGCAAGATCGATACCCTCATTGACGGTTAAATCATCGTGGAAAGAGTCCTCTAACACACCGAACGCATAAGGTGAACCAGATCCACCGGCTGTGTATTTATCAGGGATAGAACCACCAGCTGCATCCAATGAATAGACATGTCCTCCGGCAGAATCCCATCCACCAAGAATCAATTGTACATAATAGGGATAGAATTTCCGGGAGTTCAAGATATTTGACATGAGAGTCGCTGCGCTTTGCACAGACATTTCTACATCTCGTTTTAAGCTATACAATTTCGTCTCTGCACTCAGATACCGGGATAGAACTTGCAGGTCACCGACAAGCCCTGCCGTCGCAAGTGCGAGATGGTTATCGATTTGATACAGTTTTTTTGTGCTTTTATGGGCAATGAGGTTCCCCATTGTCGCTCTTCTTTCTGTTGCGATTACAACACCGTCTTTACAGACCATTCCAAGAATTGTCGTACCAGTTTTCTTTAAATCTTCTGTCATAAATTACTCTCCAGTAAACACCAGAAAAATACTGGATAACGAATCTCATATCTTTTATATATACTTTGTGGAGTGTTGATGTGAGGAGATTCGTATATCACGATCTCCTCTTTTTCATTTAGATGATTGATAATTGCTTTCCTAGTTTTTCGAATTTATCTAATGCAAAGTCTAAATCCTTCTTTGTGAGACCTGCGTTCATCATGGTTCGAATGCGAGCTTTATCCCGTGCGACCATCGGGAATACAATGGGGAGTGCAAAAACGCCTTCATCATAGAGTTTATTACTGAGTTCTTTTGCTTTTCCAGAGTCTCCAACAATGACTGGCGTAATGGGTGTCTCACTGTTCCCGGTGTTAAACCCTAAGGAGTTTAGTTCTTTCTTGAAATATTTTGTATTATCCCAGAGTCTTTTGACATGTTCTGGTTCTGTTTCAAGCACATCGATAGCTGCAAGCTGAGCACCAGAGACTGCAGGGGGATGTGATCCTGAGAGCAACCAGGTTCGTGATTTGTTATACGCGAAGTTCACCAAGTCTTGACTGCCGGCGATGAGACCACCGACGACACCAAATGCCTTACTAAACGTTCCCATCTCCACATCAATTTTTCCTTCGATATGGAAATGCGCGCCAATACCACGGCCATCCTCTCCGATGACCCCTTCTCCATGAGCATCATCAACATAGGTCATCGCTCCAAACTCATTGGCTAGTTTTACAATCTTATCCATCGGGGCGATGTCTCCATCCATGCTGAAGACTCCATCGCTGATGATGAGGATCCGACGATATTTCTTATCCGCATCCTTCAACACCCGTTCAAGGTCACTCATGTCACGATGTTTGTAAATCGCCCGATCAGCTCTGGTGAGCCGGACACCGTCAATGATGCTCCCATGGTTAAGCTCATCGCTGATGACAATATCGCCTTCACCAACAAGCTGGGGAATCAAACCTGAATTTGCAGCAAAACCGGTTTGGTAAATCAAGGAAGATTCTGTTCTTTTAAATTTTGCGAGTCGTTTTTCGACTTCGGTATGAATTTGCAGGGTTCCGGCAATCGCTCGAACAGAACCAGACCCGGCACCATATTTCTTTGCAGCATCGATAGCTCCTTTGATAAGGCGTGGATGGTTGCTCAGATTAAGATAGTTATTCGAACACATCATGATAACTTCTTTACCGTTGACAATAGAATGAGGCTGAGAACCGCTCTCAAGAATTCGGATGTTCCACTCAAAATGATTTTTTACTAACTCATCGTATTCGTCTTTTAAAAATTTATTTGCGTTTCTTTTTGTAATTTGTGTCATTATGTTACCTCCAAGAATGATACGTCCCCAAGGGGGTCAGGAAATAAGATTCCGATATTAAAAGCTGTTGGTTTGAAGCTTCACAACCCTGCTGAGACGGTATCCGATAATCACCAGGAGGTATCCCTGGTTTGCGAAACGATGATCAAGTCGCTTATCCCCGGTGTCAACACGCAGAACAGGAGTATGAATCAGTTTCGAGGGAGCTGAGACGACGATGATATTTTCTATCCCTATTTTGTTAATGACCGTAGGGCTGAGTTGAAGGTTCCCACGGCCAAGGATAAAACCCTGCGCGCCGATGGGGCTAAGAAGAATTTTTACGTTAGGATATTTTTTTAAAAGCTGGAGAATTTGTTCTTCGTTGACGTCCTTTGCCAGGAGCTTTTTTTGATATACTGCATCAATGCCTAGCAAGGTGTGTTCAATATTGAGCTTCTTTGCAATATAGTCAATCGTCCCACCTGTACCAAACAAAAACAACCAATCCTGATGTTTTTCTAGTTCGTCTTTGACATGGTCTGCCAGTTCGTCTTTTACTTCATCGTCTGAGACTGATTCAAAACAAGATTTCCCCACTTGTATGTAGGTTGGTTCAACGATGCCTTTTGCGATGCCATACAATCGAACCTTCCATTCCCCTTTCCGGTAAAGTTCCTCATCAACGTCCATGATTTCAGCATCACCAATGGTCAGTCGTTTATTGATGAACTCCCAGAGCATTTTCGCGGTCGCATTCGTAGTGATTCCAAAGACACCAGAATGCATTTTGACGCCAGATGGCACGCCAAGAAGTGGGATCTTCTTATCGATTATTGTGAAGATATCTCGTGCTGTCCCATCACCACCACAGAAGACGAGTAGATCTGGAGGAGATTCAATGAATTTTTTACAAGCATTCTTGGTGTCATTTGCTGAGGTGGTAGTTCCAGACGGGGAGTAGACGATCTGTTTATTTTTTATTCCGACAGTCTCTAGTTCATTGTTTCCCATGTCTCCGTCGCAGGTGACCCAGACAATCTCTGCGTGATTCGATGAAAACTTGGAGAATTCACGGAGCATCTCTTCAGCTTTCTGTCGAGCGATAGGGTGGGCGCCTAGCTTGACTGCTTTGTCAAGGACGTCATCTGTGCCTTTGAGTCCTACTCGGCCACCCATCCCAGCAATGGGATTGACGACAAAACCAATTGTTACGCTCATATCATGAAAGAAAGATTGTTCTCAATAGGATTAGGATTTAAAAATTGATTGGTTCAAATCAGTGACTTTTTCATTTTGGGATTTTCCCGCGATGTATTTAAATAGATTGAAGGAGAGAATAGAGGAGTGGTGAGGAAGGGCGACGTTCGGTGGGGTCTTGTCTTCCCGATCTGCGCTCTTGTCTTCCGGTGACGCTGGTGTCGCGTGTCTGCGTTGCGTCGGTGTGGCGCGTGGCTGCGTGCTTCGTTTCCCCTCCTTCCTTACCTTTTGGGGCGGTGAGGTTCTTTTCTGAGGTTTTGACGCATGTGTAATCAGATGGTTTCAAGATCGATGAACCCTTTCGTATATGTTTTGAGAAATGTTTTTGCATCAATGCTGTAGAGCTGTGCAGTGCACATCAAAGAGTATTCTAAGCACGCAGCATTTTTTACTTCACTGATGACTTCTTTGGTAATCGCTGAGGTGAAATGAAAATCCTCAGAAAGGAACAGATCGACACCGTTCTTAAGAGTTGAGACTAGAATGTTACAATCATTTATCACGTGCTTTGAGTCAATTCCATGGTTCTCCATAGAACGAAGGCACGTTTGACCCAGGGTGTCAGAAAGGAATCGGTTTTTAAAATCAATGGCAGTCGCATGGGCACGCATCCAACGTTTTATTGCTTTCTTGTATGTCGATTCAGTGATACGACCCCAGATCTTCAACTGCTCTAGTTCAGAGGCGACCGTTGCTGTCACGAAACAAGAAATACGGTCACGTGCTATTGCTTTAATGACTTGATCGATGGATGGATCATCCTTGAGTAAGAATGACGTGTCAAACGAAATGCTTCGTATCTGTAGTTGTTCGACCATGTGTTCCTCCGAAGAGTCTCATTCATAAGTATTATTGTGTTCTTTAAAAAGATTAAGCGGACCTATGGGGATTTGAACCCCAGTATCCGGCTCCGAAGGCCGGAAGGATATCCAGACTACCTCATAGGCCCATACTGAAGAATGGAATATTACATGTACTATAAAACTTAGATTGGTTCTCAGTATTGATAAAAATCTAATCAGAGAATTGAAATCAAAAAAAAGAAATAAATAAAAAAAAAAAAAAGCTGTGGGAAGCTTTCTTGTTTACCGGACAAAGTCGATGTTTCCGACTTTGGGGTTGGTCATGACTTTTCGTTGGGGAATCGTTGGTGCTGTCGGGTTCGTGCGTCGTTCCGGTCGTGATGTTAACAGATTTGCTGATTGAACACCGGTCATGATTGCCATGACTCTGCATTTTCCTTCAAACCCAGGATCCACACGTGCTCCTAGGATAACATTGGAGTAACAGTCCATATCCTCGGTGAGTGCTTTGGCGACGTCTTGAACATATTTTAGACTCATGTTGGGTCCGCCAGTGATGTGAACAAGTGCACTGTGAGCGCCATGGTAATCTACGTTCAGTAGTGGGTGATTCAAGGCTTCTTTAACGATTGTGTCTACTCCAGCATCTTCATCAGCTTCGCCCCAAAGCATGACAGACAGACCGCCAGAATCCATGACCGCTTTCATATCAGCAAAATCAAGATTTATCAATGATGGTATTGAAATGGTTTCGGAGATTCCCTTCACGGTTTCTGCGACCAATTGATCCATAACTGAAAATGCTTGGTTAATTGGGAGGTTTGGTACGAATTCAAGCAATCGGTTATTATCAAGAACAACCGTGCTATCTGCAGTAACTCGCAGTTTGTCAAGGCCTTCATCTGCCTTTACTAATCGAGCCCGCTCCACATTGAACGGAGTGGAAACCATGCAGGTGACAATTGCCCCGAGTTTCTTTGCAATCTCTGCAACGACAGGGGCTGAACCGGTCCCGGTACCACCACCCATTCCCGCGCACACAAAGACTAAATCTGCACCAGTGAGCATTTCCTCAAGTGCCCTGCTTGATTCTCGTGCAGCGCGTTCACCTTGTTCGGGGAATCCTCCAGCACCAAGTCCACGGGTCAGGCTTTCCCCGATGAGAAGTTTTTTATCGGCATCGACAAGATCAAGAGCTATTTTATCGGTGTTGATAGCAATGGTTTCTGCTCCTTTTACCCCTAATTTGTGAAGTCTGGTGATGGTGTTTCCTCCGGCTCCACCGCAACCAACAATTACAATACGAGCATTACCAAAGAGTCCGTTATCAACCTTCTGCTTGCTTTCCTCATGTACTTTATTTTCTATAGCAGCCTCAACAAAGGACTGCATTTGCATTTTATTTTCGGCCATTTCTTCGTTCCTCCTATTCTGGTAGTTGGGAAGGCCGTCTGGAAAAGACGGCCTTCACTAAAGGGGTGCATCCCATCCCCTGCTTTTACATTGATATTATTTTTTCATGTAAGGTTCTATAGCAGCGGCCGCAGCTTCCAATTCTTGAATTTTCTTGAATTTGTCGGCTTTTGCAAGAATACGGGTTGTGTGATTTTCTATATATTCTTTTACCGCATGCCGTAATACCTCAGATCGCGTTGAAAATTCTCCAAGTCGAATTAAAAGGTCGATTTGTCTAAGATCGATTTGAGGCAATCGGATTGTTATGCGGTCGTTTTCCATAGTTCTCCTCACATTCATCGTGCTTGTCATAATGATGTCATTGTTGCGTCAGATACGCATATTGCCGGCGTCAATAAACGCCGAACGACATCATTTGTCAGACAAACATAGAACGAAAACGTACTTGTGTTTAAATAATTTTCTATATTTCAGGTTCAATACGACAGACCAAGCAACGTGTTTTTTTTATGAAAAAATGCTGGTTTTATATCTGGAGATCTGCAAAAAAATTGATACAATGCATAGAGGTATGCAGGTACTAATGCACGTACTGACACGTGTAATGCATTTTTAATTTTTAATTTCTTATAAAAAGCAGAGGACCTCATGGCACGACACGACCGAAAGCAACCGTACCAGAAATTTTTTCTATCTTTACCTTCACGGTAGCTCCCTTAATCGCCCCGGGGATATAGACAACGTATTTATCAAAAAACGCAACACCATCACCCCTTTTGCCAATATCCTTAATCGTCAGCTCGTAACTCTCCCCTTCCTTGAAAACCTCGCTTGGAACCACTGTTTTCCTCTTTTTCATAGAGCCGATTGAACGGAATGCGCCACAGGCATCGCAACGAATTAAAAGAGTGCGATCCTTTTTTAATAAATGGGTATCAGGGCGATTGCATTCAGAACAAATCACATAGGTATTAACATATTCATCGAGTCTATCTTGAATCGTTTTAATCGGGATTTTCCCCTGAAAAATAACACGACCGCTGGAGATGTCACCAGCAGTACCAACACTACCAAGTAAGAATTTCAAAAAATGATCTGCATCACGACTTAACACATCAATGATTTTATCAAAATTTTTCAAAACCGTGGTGTTCCCTTCATAGAACACATCGACTTTTGGGACTTTAAAACGATCATCATTGACACGTTCTTTTACCGTCGCACTATGCACTCGTTTCAGTAATTCATTATAGTTTATCTTAGTCATATTGTAAGATGGCGAAATACAAGGACAGATAAAAATCTTCCGTAAATGAAAAAAAAAAAGAAGGAGGGAAAAAAAAATGCTGTCTATCGCTCTATGTTATTGGGGTAGATACGAGCGCCCATGACCAAGAAACCATCTTTCATTGCTTTTTCTGCGAGGTCTACTTGCGTTGTATATATCTTTTTATTTTCTTTTGTCCAATGCCATATGAATTCGGACATGAATAACTCTCCCCCAACCAATGTGGTTGTAAACGAAGAAATCAACACAGCTTTATATAATTTTTTAAAAAAAACAGTACCGTTTATGCAGGTATTACCTTCGAGAGGTAGGTCCCATCATCAGTAAAACCTAATTTCCGATAGTATGGTTTGACGCCGACTCCACTAAGCACATACAATCGTTTTTTTCCAAACTGCTCAAAACAAATACGTTCCGCTTCAGAGAGAAGTTTTTTTCCGAATCCTCGATGCTGATAAGCCTCGGAGGTCCGCTTCCCAAGGGACGTCTCACGTCCAAGAACCTTAAGCTCCCGGATAATCATACATGGCTCTACTTGAAGTTCGGGACGATGCGGATGAACAATATCTCGTAATCGAATATAGCCGACGATAACATCCTGTGTGCTATCCTCCAGAGAAATGAAAAACTCATCTCCGCTGCTTGCCTTGTATCGACGCTGTACACAATGAAGAGACTGATCAGTGACATTCTGTGTTTTCTCCCGGGAGACATGTCCAATTTCTCGACAGCGGATACATCGGCAGGAAGTATGACGTTTCTGCATCTCCGCCTCAACATATTGTCGTAGATTGCTTTTTTTAATTCCTGTGCAAATCTCCTGGGCAGGGATGTCTCGTTGTATCCGTTGGATTCGGACCCATTCAGGGACATCCTTTTTAACCGTAGCGATAAGATGTGAGGCGTGTTCTGTCGTAAGCGGTTCATATGCTCCATCTTTCCAGAGATCATACAGTGGTGTGCCTTTGATAATGAGTGTCGGATAAATCTTTATCATATCAGGTTTGAACCGTTCATCAGTAAAGATAGTATGAAATGAGTCGAGGTCTTTTTTTTCTGAACTGCCTGGGAGGCCAGGCATCATATGATAACAGACCTTCAGACCAGCATCTTTTGCGATATGTGTCGCAGCAATAGAATCAGAAACCGTATGTCCTCGTTTGATCCTGTATAAGACCTCATCATCGATGGTTTGGACTCCTAATTCGACTCGGGTAGCCCCAAGATCCAACGCGTAATCAACCTGTTGTAATCGAAACCAGTCCGGGCGGGTCTCAACAGTCAGGCCAATGCATCGAGATGCAGCGACCTCGTTTTTCTTTTTCGCATGGTCTAACGAGGTTGATCGTTGATTATTCAGAGCATCGTAGCATCGTTTCACGAACCATTGTTGATACTCTGGGATGCGAGCAGTAAACGTTCCACCCATGATGATCAAATCAACTTTATCGGTCACATGTCCGATGGCATGGAGCTGTTCGACGCGACTGCGGACCTGCAGGAACGGATCGAAATTATTACAGCAGGCACGCATGGCAGCGGGTTCATATCCGGTGTAACTTTGCGGTGTGTTCCGCTCAGGGCCACCAGGGCAGGGGACGCATCTTCCATGCGGACAGGTCGCTGGTGACGTCATGGCAGCAATCACAGCAACACCGGATAACGTACGGGTCGATTTTTTCCGAAGCAAGGAATGCGCTACTCCGTTCTCCAGCTGATCGGCAGGGAGGTTTGCAAGGATTTCACTGTCGCGAGGTATTGTCCGAAGTTTGTATTTTTTACACAAGATAACCTTGACTTTATGCAGTTCGTCTTTTGACTGGATTTTCTTTGAAAGAATCTGTTCAATGATATCCTGGTGAAACGACATTCGTTGGCGGTATACTACCTTGAGGTAAAAAGCCTTCGTCCTATGAAGAGAAAAAAAATTTCAGAAGAGTGTATTAATTTTGAATATGAACGATCTTTTTTTTGTTATTTATGATTCCTAGTCAAACTCGTAAACACCGAGAATTTCGTAGGTAGGGACATATTGTAGTACAATAATTCCTGTACAATTCGTTATCATATCACCTGCAGTCACGTTCCCCTCCAGGAAAAGATCGCAGCTACCGGCTCCGATCTCAGAGATATCACTCCAAAGAATATCATCAGCAGTGGTGTAGGTAACCGTCAAGGTATTATTCGCTTCATCCTGTTGAAAACCGATATCAGGTGTCTGAGGAGGCTTTTCGGATGGATCGATAAAACCGAGCAGAATTCCTATTTTCATCCATCGAAGCAGTCGTATACCCCAGGTCGTCGTACGCATAAGAGTGAATTTTGACTGGAATTTGATGAACAAAAGAAGACTGATTAACAAACGGAACACTCGATAGTTATATATTTTCCAAAATATTTTTTCAAGGATTGTTTGATTGTCATCACGCTGCCGGGGTTCCTGATTTTTTTCATTTAAAATGGACCTTTGATGGTTTGCATCCAATGGTGTGTTTTCGATATCCTTCACAGCGTTTTGAAATTTCTCAGAAAGCCCTGGATAGTCGTTGGAAAGAATCAGGATAAAAGCAACGAGTGCTTCAGTATCCATATCTTTAATCTGTTCATATGAGATGAGTGCTCTTGTCGATTCTCTGTCTACTGAGTGAAATTCAATTGCATTTGTCGCTGGCACAAGCGCGACTAAAAAAACAGCCATAATACTTCCTAAAATGATCCGTCTCTTCATCTATTATCACCGCATTATAATATATACATATATCATATAAATATTACTACAGGTCCTTACGAATCCCAAAAGCCACGTGTTTTCGCGTACTGCAGCTCTGCTTGTAAGATGTCCCGTAAAAATTTTATTTCCTGCTCCTCAGATTTTACTAGTTCAAGTTTATTGAACCGACCGAGGATCCGTGCTGCTGTATCAGGACCGATCCCACGTCCCACCAGTGCAAGGACAGCAAATTTCCCATAGCTTAGGACGAGGCTTGCGTTTTTATGTAAACGTCGGACCTCTTTGTTTTCTTCCGCGCTTCGATGTTTCTTTGAAATCAGTGGTAGAAACTTTTTATTGTACCGTCGAACCACTGCGATTTTAATCGCGCCACACCGAGAACACGTTGGTTGTAAAGAAATCCGACCTGCAACCGTATTCCAGGAGCGATGACAATTGGTACATACCATGGTGACATCTGCATCCTCCAAACGTTTCTTCAACGCCATCAGAATCGATCGGTCTGCACGCTGAGGAACCATTAGTCCACGGATTGTTTCAAATCCCGTAAGTGCTATCGGGGATAATCCTTGGATATGGATCGCGATATCACCGTTCTGTATTTTTTGTAATATCTGAACCGTATGTTCGATATCCATACGCTCCCAGAGAAGTTTATCCAATGCCTCTTCAAGGATTAACGATTGTTCAAAAAGACCGAATAATCGTTTCATCCCTACGGTCTTATAATCAAAGTCTTTTCGTAATGCACCGAATTTTCGCGCAACATGAACGAGTTGCCAGCGGAGATACGTGGAATTTTGTAGAATCGTTTTCATCAGATATTCTAACGTGTCCGGTTTAATGGTACACAGGATTTCTTTGATACGTTCAGGTGGGATACGGCCTGGTAGTTCGAGATTAATTCGATATGCATCGCTATTAATGCCGATACTTTCACCGATAGCTTGTGCAAGCATCGCAGAAATTAACCGCCCCAACGTCTCGTTAACTTTCGTACCAAAACAAGTGTTTAGGACCATGGTTTTGTCCTCGACATCGATGGTAACTGTGGCATCATCAGGGACAACAAATCCTGCTTTTTTTTGAGTTGCGATGTATGCGATGAATTTCTTCATGGTTTCGGTATTACTAGGGTATTGGGTGAGTTCTTTGTTGTCAGCAGCAAATCTCCGTAACATCCCGACTTCTTGAGCGACTTCAAACGGTACTGGGATGTCCTCACCGACCCATGAGGGGATCGTCCCGATTTCTTTTATCGGCGAGACTAACAACTCGTTGTCTTCTCGCTTGATAATCATCCATGGTCTTCCACGCAGGATAAATTTTTCTCCCTCAAACCCAGAACTTAGAACAAAGCTTTCATCAAGGGTGCCTATGGATTTCCTCGTACTAATATCGATAACCGGATATGTTTTTTCATCAGGGATCATCGAGATGTTATCAAGGAAATAATGCCGTGAATTTGTTCGTTTCACTATGATTATTTCGTTTTGTTCTTCCTCTAACCATATCGACCTTTGATCCTTTAATTGAGACACCACCGATTGAAAAAGATCCCATGAAAGAGTTGAAAAAGGGTAGGACTGCGTGATGATTTCATAGGCGGTTTTTGCTTTGATTCGCCCATATTCCAATGCAAGTGAAATTATTTGGTTGGAGAGAACTGAGAGCGGGTTTTGCCGTACCAGAAACTGTTCTAACGTACCAGTCAGTGCCCGACGAGCAATCACTAAGCTTTCTGAAAGGTCTTCAGGGTTTGTTGCAAGAACCATCCCTGTGGATGTCTGGCCGACCCGGTGGCCTGATCGACCAATCCGTTGGACGAGGCGGGTGATTTCCCTTGGAGAGTTGTATTGAATCACAAAATCAGTATCACCCACATCGATCCCAAGCTCAAGAGACGAGGTGCATACTAATGCTTTCAACGTTCCGTTTTTAAACTCGTTTTCTGCCTCGATGCGCGCATGTTTTGATAATGAACCATGATGAACACCGATTTTCTGATCATCATGCCAGAGGTGAAACCGTGATGCAAGAATCTCGGCTCCGTCTCTTGTGTTGATGAATAAGAGGGTGGAAGTGTGTTCATCGATGAGTTCTTTACACCGCCGTAGCAGCGCAAAGGATGTTGGTTCCATGGATAATCGTTCTGCTAATGGATAATCCTGTTTTTTAACAGATGGCATTTCGACTCTGATATCTATATGTTTTGTGACATCGATTAGGAGAATTTCAACGGGACGAAACAATTTTTTTTCTTTCCCACCGAGATATCGTGCCACTTCACCAGGAAGACCAACGGTGGCGGAAAGACCAATTCTCTGGAACTCATGACCTGCCTGTTTTGTAACTTCCAGCAATCGTTCTAAACCGACCGCAAGCTGGGCTCCTCGTTCATCATTGGCCAGCTCATGGACTTCATCAATGACAACCCAACGAACGCAGCTGAGATGCTTCCGCAGACGTCTCCCTGTGAAAAGAATCTGCAATGTCTCAGGAGTCGTTATCAGCATATCTGGTGGGGACCGCGCTTGTTTGGCTCGTTCGCTGTCCGGGGTGTCTCCATGACGGACCGCTACAGAGATGCCAAGATGTTTTCCCCAGTCGAACGTCCGACGGAGCATATCCCGGTTTAATGCTCGTAATGGTGTAATATAAAGAATCGAAATCCCTCGTACGGTTTTCTCGGGAAAGGAGGATTCTTTTGTAAGCAAATACTGATGAAAGATGGGAAGCAAGGCTGATTCTGTTTTTCCCAACCCAGTTGGGGCTATCAAAAGCACATGACGGCCGCTGAGAACAGAGGGTATTGCCTTTTGTTGTGGTTCTGTTGGATGTTCTATGTTGTTCGCAGAGAGTAATTCTTTAATGCAGGGATTTAGAAGGTCAAAAACTGATTTCATGGGCAAGGATGCATTCTCATCCTGTATTTAGTATTTTTTACTAGGAAAAATCTCCTCAGTTTGTTATAAAAAATAAATAAAAAAGAGCAAGATTCTTTATGTTATTTCTCTGTTTTTTTCATCGCAAGACAGATTTCAATCGAGGAGACATTTGATTTTCGGCCATCCTCATTGGTCACAACCTCAGTTCCAATCTCGATGCTTTTTACCTCGGCGTTGGTTAAAAACCGGTTGTGGGTTATTTCTGCTGCATCGACTGCCCTGCTGATTGCATTTCCTCTAGCTTTGAGCACCACTTCGGTAAAGTTCCCTGAGTTTAAAAGCGCCATGATGGCGATGACATAATTCATTGGTGGTTTATTTCCGACATAGATAATGTTACTGTCGGTGTCTATTTTCCTTTTCTCATCCGTAGACATACCAAATCTTGCTCCCCGGAAAAATGGTTTGCTTCTTGGTCCTCTGGAAAATGAAAAGTCATTCCTCTTTAATAAACGTTTTGTTTTTTTTAGAGGAAATCGGGATGGTGTTTGATTGTTTTATCCGTAATAATGCCCGCTTGGTTCTTTCTCCTCATCTTGCCCTTCATGGGGTTTTACGTCAAGAACATCAATAGCCAAAATCGCATGTAGCGGGACGATACGAAGCTTTTCCCCGCCGTCTTTGTGTTCTGAGGACAGTTCAATCATAAGACCTGCTTCTTCGATCCCTATCGTGGCATACCCGCGAAACACTCCCTCTGTTTCCAAAGAGCTATCCCGTCCACCTATGGATAGAATCTTATAGCGTGATCCTTCACTGAGTTTCCAGTCTTCTTTTTTATCCATTGCTTCACTTCCTTTTTGTTTCGATGAGTCGTTGAAGATGTTCGACAGTCTTGCCGTAATTCTCAACTGCTACTTTAATATGTGCTTCAACGAAATTCCAGGCTTTTTCAAAATTCCCGTATCGCAATCGATAGGCTTTTTTCTGTTGTTTTGAGACTTCATCAAACACGGAGACTTCCTCAAGGATATCAAACCCTTTCAGTTTGTTGAGGTGCCGATAGACCGTTGGTCGAGAAGTTTTCAATGTCGCCGCGATATCATCAACAAACCATGCCTTCGTTGGATGTTTAAGGAAAAAATCTGCAAATATCTGATACGGAATCAGAGGATCAGAGCCTTTCGAAAGATACCCGATTTGTTCGAAGAACATCTTCGCGGCAGTATCAAAATCTTCCTCACCGGTGAGCGGCGTGTTGCTGACAATTTGCATTTCGAAACCCATAGGTACACCCGTAACATCCCTGAATACGTTCTCCAATTAATAACGTTTCTTTAACACAGAAAAGGAAAAAAAATTATCTGGTAGTGTGATCGTCTTTACTTTAAAGAAGAGGAAGATACGTATCCACTTCCCATTTCGTCACTTGTAACCGATAGGCATCCCATTCTTTTCGTTTCACATGAATTAAATTCTCAAAGATATGGTCACCCAGTGTTTCTCGTACCAGGCTACTTTTGCTCATCACCGCTACCGCATGTCCAAGACTTTCCGGGAGCTGCTCAATACCGTATTTTTGACGTTCCTCTTCTGACAATGCATAGATATTCTTCTCAACAGGGGCTGGTGCCTCAAGTTTATCTTCGATTCCTCGTAAGCCTGCTGCAAGCATCACAGAGAATGCTAAATAAGGATTGCAAGCAACATCAGGGTTTCGAAGTTCACACCGCGTGCTTTTTCCCCGTTTCGAAGGGATACGGATCAACGCGCTGCGATTCCGGTTCGCCCAAGCAATATAAGTTGGTGCTTCATAGCCAGGAACCAATCGTTTGTAGGAATTCACGGTTTGATTTAACACACAGGAAAACTCTTTGATATATTTCAGCAGACCTGCAATAAATTGGTACGCCACAGGACTTAACTGGTTTTTATCCGTAGGGTCATAGAATGCATTCGAGCCGTCTAACGTAAAGAGCGATTGATGGGTATGCATACCAGAACCACATTGTCCATAGAGGGGTTTTGGCATGAAAGATGCATGGAGATTATGTTTTGTTGCAATGACCTTTGTAATATATTTGAGAGTAATCACTCGGTCAGCTGTGGTGATGGCATCTGCGTAATTAAAGTTAATTTCTTGCTGACCATCCGCACATTCATGGTGAGCGGTATACGGTTGGATTCCAACAGCCTCCAACGCTAAAGAAATATCAGCTCGGACGCCTTCAGCAAGATCACGATGTGATAAATCAAAGTACCCGGCGGTGTCATTTGGAATGACGGTTGAGTTTTCACCATTTTTTTTAAACAAAAAAAACTCACATTCAGGGCCGGTATTGTAGATGTAGCCAATTTTCGCTACTTTTTCTACCATTTTTTCTAAAATATATTTAACATCACCTTCGAATCGTTTCCCGTTTGGCTCATAGATATCACAATTGAGTTTTGCGGTTTTTCTTTCTTCAACGCATTCGGGGAGAATCACAAAACTTGAAGGATCTGGTTTTGCGATTTTATCTGATTCTTCAATCGTTGCGTACCCAGCGATTGATGATGCATCAAAAGGGACGCCTTCATCTAAGGCAGACTCAAGCCCATTGACCGGTATGACAATGTTCTTAGGCATTCCAAGAATGTCAATAAATTGTAAACGAACGAAAAGGACATTATTTTCCCGTACCATTGCTAAGACAGATTCCTTGTTTAATGATTTCATCGTGTATGTACTGATCATGTTCCTCACCTGTTTGATCTTATTTTTAAGGACAAAAATGATTCATTTCTGTCATTTAGTCTGTATAAAGATTCCGTATTAATAACTTATCGAAGGTCTTATTTTTTCCAATATAAATAAGAGGCTTTCCAGGTATTATCTGTATATACTGAAAAGTTTTTCGAAAGACAGCGTATAGGAATATTTAACTAGAGGCTCCGTATTAAATAACTCTATAATCTAGTTAAGAAAAATAATTCGAAGGGGGATTTATATGAATAGAAGAATAAAATATATAATAATAAGCCTCATCGTCAGTGCATTGTGCATTCCGACAGCATTGAACGCCACCGGAAATACTGTGTTTTTCAAACCAGATAGTAACGTCGTTAATGAACGATGTATCACTTTACCTGATTCATCAGTTCTCGTCAAATTATGGGATGAACAACTTGACAATGGTGAGATAGTACCGTTTTATTCAATCAGTTTAGATAGTGGAAAAACATATGTAAGAACCGTTCAACCATCCTACGAAATTGGTCTGCGGTATGCGTATTTCGATCCTTTGACGGGAGAACCATCCATTGAACCACTTTTAACCGCAAGTGAGGATACCCATCTGTATATTGTCCAGTTTTTTACACAACCACTTCAAGAATACCAAGCAGCGATTACTGCATGCGGTGGCATCGTGCGTCATTATATCGCTCAATACGCCTATCTTGTAGAGATGAGTAAATCAATACGAACAGAGGTTGAAACACTGCCGTATGTACGTTGGATTGGGCTTTATCACCCCGCGTACCGGCTTGAGGAATTTCTGCTTGAGAACCTCGAAAACGCTTATCAAAGCTATCCCCTCCAACAATACAACATCCAGGTGCTTTCAACAGAACAAAAAACCATTGTTACTGAACGAATCAAATCAATAGGTGGAAGAGTCAACAAGGGGGATGCAGGGAAATTCCTCATTGAGGCTACCTTATCACCCGATCAACTATTCCTGCTCATACGCTGGGATGAAGTGTTGTTTGTCGACCGTTGGAGTCCCTATGAAGCTGATATGGATATCGCACGGGAAATCGGGGGTGCAGACTATATCGAATCTATTGCAGGGTATAACGGAAGCGGTGTCCGAGGGGAGGTTTTCGATGCGGGATTTAATCTCGCTCATGTCGATTTTCAATCACGTCCATTAATCCTCCATGGGAACGTCGGCAGTGATTCCCATGGTGCCTCAACCTCAGGGATCGTCTTTGGAGATGGAACCGGTAACCCAAAGGGTCGTGGGATGTTACCTGAAGGACAAGGGATTGTCGGGGATTATAATTATATCGGACTAGAGGGAACGAATCGATATCTCCACACAGGAGAGTTGGTTCAAGATCCATACTATGGTGTGTTTGAGACTTCAAGTGTAGGAAGCGATCGGACAACCCAGTACACCACGATATCCGCAGATACCGATTCAGCGCTCATTGATTTTGATGTGCTTCATTGTCAATCACAAAGCAATGCTGGTGATCAGATGTCCAGACCACAGGCATGGGCGAAGAACATCGTCTCTGGCGGAGGTATCTACCACTATGATACATTGATAAAAACCGATGATGAATGGAGTTATGGGGCAAGCATTGGACCTGCCACTGATGGGAGAATTAAACCTGACCTCTGTTCTTTTTATGACATGATATTTACCACAACCTCAGGGAGTCCGACCGCATATACTGATGGCTTTGGCGGTACGAGCGGAGCAACACCCATCATCGCTGGTCATTTCGGGTTATTCTATCAGATGTGGTCTGATGGTATCTTTGGAAACGAGGTTGACCCGGAAGGAACGGTTTTTGAGAACCGGCCTCATATGACGACGGCAAAAGCGATGATGATCAACACAGCGGATCAATATCCTTTTAATGGCACTACAGAGGATAAAACCCGCATGCATCAAGGATGGGGGATGCCGTCTGAGAAGAACTTATATGATTTACGAGATAATTTCTATATCATAGATGAAACAGATGTCCTTGAACCCTTTGATGTATCAACCCACATGGTTGCGGTTGAGTCCGGTTCACCATACCTGAAGGTCACAATGACCTATGCAGATCCTGCGGGAAATCCCAGTGTTCAAACACAGCACCGAATTAATGATTTAAGCTTGAAGGTCATTTCTCCATCTGATGTGATATACTGGGGGAATAATGGTCTTAAGAATGGTGTATGGTCTCAGCCAGATGGAGCTGCTGATACGAAAGATACGGTCGAATGTGTCTTTGTACAGAACCCTGAAGTAGGAACATGGACCGTTCAGGTGTCTGCAGATGAGATAATCCAGGATTCTCATATCGAAACACCAGAATTAGACGCAGACTATGCCTTGGTGGTTAGCCCTGTGCTCTCCGCACCGTTCCCACCAGAGATCAACGGATCAACGCAAGGGGATGTTGGACGGCAGATGGATTTCACCTTCGTCACCACTGATCCAGGCAATTCAAACCTGTTTTACTGGGTCGAATGGGGAGATGGAAGTCATCAGGAATGGTTTGGTCCCTCTGCCTCAGGAGTTCCTGTTCTCCTCTCACATACTTGGTCGGAGGAAGGTAATTATTCAATCACTGCGAAAGCAAAAAATCTAATAGGTGCTGAAAGCGATTGGTCAGAAGCCTTTGATATCACGATCATCGCTCCCCAACTTGAGATAGGTTTGGTTTCTGGCGGTTTTTTCAAAATTAAAACAGTGGTCAAAAACACTGGTGTCATCGATATTACCAACGTACAATGGAATATCACCCTCTCAGGTAATGTATTTATCGGGAAACAGACAAGTGGGAGCCTGTTAAGTATCGCACCTGGTGGAGAACGAACGATTAGTTCTGATTTGATTCTTGGGTTCGGAAAAACCAGCATCACCGTTTCAGCATCACATTCCTACAGCTCGGTGACCATGACCCAGAATGCAACGATTCTGTTGTTCTACATTAGAATGTAAGAAGAAAGTTCTTTCCTCATAAAAACACAAGGTTCGTGTTTTTATTCTTTCATTTCGTAGTCTGAACAAAACATTTACATAGGGTTCTGAAAATCAATCCTGTAATGAAAAGTAAACTACTATGCCAATCATGTCATGCAGAATATTCCTCGTCTGAACCGAGATGGAACTGTACCTGCGGCGGGTTATTGACACTCGATTTTCATGCACGATTCCCAATAAGCAACATCAAAAAAAGAAAACCAAATCTCTGGCGATACCGCGAAGCACTTCCGATCAACCAAGATCGCCATATCATCTCGTTTGATGAAGGATTCACGCCCCTCATCCAAGAAGAGGTGTTTGGTAAAAAAGTTTTGTTAAAACAAGAGCATCTTTTCCCAAGCGGATCGTATAAGGACCGCGGTGCATCGGTGTTAGTCAGTAAGATAAAGGAACTAGGACTTAAAAAAGTCGTTGAAGACTCTTCAGGCAATGCAGGTGCTGCGATAGCTGCGTACTGCGCAAAAGCATCAATCGATTGTCATATCTACACCCCAGAAAAAACCTCCCCAGAAAAACTCATACAAATCAAGCAATACGGTGCACATCTGCATGTTGTACAGGGGAGTAGAAAGGATACCGCACTAGCTGCATGGAATCATGCTCAAACAACCTATTACGCAAGTCACTATTGGAACCCTTATTTTTTCCATGGAACAAAAACATGTATCTTTGAAATCGTTGAACAACTTGGATGGAAAACACCCGATGTTCTTATCATCCCAGTTGGAAACGGAACTCTCCTCTACGGCTCGTATATCGGTTTAAAGGAATTACAACAAGAAAATATTATCGATAAACTCCCAAGGATTATCGGCGTACAAGCAGAGAACTGCGCTCCATTAGCAAATGCATGGAAAAACAAGGATGAGCCAACATCCGGTAATTCTCCAAAGGAGACAATCGCAGAAGGTATCGCGATAAGCAATCCTGTACGAGCAAACGATATTCTGCATTCCGTAAAAGAAACAAACGGAGATATACTTACTGTAACGGAAAAAGAGATTCTCGATGCACTTTATTACATACGAAAAAAAGGATATTATATTGAACCGACGTCCGCTGTCGTTCTGGCAGCCCTTAAAAAACATCATCTACACAAAAATCAGGTGGTTGTTCTACCATTAACAGGCCATGGGTTAAAGCATAAGGAATGAAAAAGAAAAAGATGGTGCTTAAGCACCAAGTATTTTTGCGACTTCTTTGTCATCTACATCCGTGATGTACGGCAGACCACTGATGTCCGCTGATTCCTTGGTAAGGCAGGCGATATCATCTCGTGAGATGTAGTCCAAGGTGAATTTTCGACAACCAGCCATGATCTGTCGTAACCCTTGATGCAAGCGTTCCATATACGTATATAGACCAATAGCACCAGTGGGGAGTTTGTCAAAGTCTTTTCCATATTTTTTCTTCAATTCCGGGGCGGTCACAAAGATTTCCTCAGGAGTATTGCCGAAACGTTCAATGTACACAGGGACTATGGATTCGTTGATTTTCTTGCCTATGGTTTTCCCAACCATCGCTGCAGCAAGAGGCCCTCGGGCCATACCAATAAGCTTAAAGTAGGGAGCACCAAGAGCAAGACCTTTGAGAATTTGATCTTCGAAGGTAAATCCACCTGCAATCGCGATATCCGGGACATACTCCCCGTTCTTGGCGAGCTTATCGACATACTTGTACAGCATCGAATGAAGTTCAACTGGTGGGACGCCCCATTCATTCATCATACGCCAAGGGCTCATTCCGGTACCACCACCGGCACCGTCCACTGTCAGTAAATCAATTTTTGCTTTCGATGCAAATTTCACTGCCTGTGCTAGTGCGACTGGCCGGTAAGCACCTGTCTTTAGGAAAACGCGTTTCGCACCACAGTCACGTAGTTCCTTGACACGTTTCATAAATCCAGCCTCGGAAACCATACCGACACGAGAATGTCGTTCAAATTCTCTGAAACTTCCTTTTTCAAATGCAGCGATGATATTTGGATCAGTTGGATCCGGGAGTACCACATAGCCTCGTTTCTTTAATTCCTGTGCCCTCTTGAGTTCTTTAATTTTTACTTCACCGCCAATGTTCTTTGCGCCCTGTCCCCATTTCAATTCAACAGCATCAACATCCAAATCTGAAATCGCATATTCATGGACGCCAAGGCTGGTATCTTCTACGTTAGCTTGAACAACAATGGCACCATACCCCTTCTGCTGCCATTTCTTATAGAGATTCACTCGCCATTCGAGGTCAGGTGAATGCTTCACTTTCCCTTTGACGAACTCCGCGTCAGGATCCATACCACAGACATTCTCACCAATGGTCAAGGGAATACCGGTGATTGCCGCACCAACCGCAAGACCTTCCCAGTTATTTTTCGCAATCGCCGTAGAACCAAGACCTGGAATGATCATCGGCATCTTCACCTTCAGAGGATTTTCCTTACAGATAGTCCGCTCTAGGTTCACATTTGAGAAAATCGCCCGATCGCTATTCGTCTCTATACCCCAGGCACCAACAACACCACCAAGGATCGTGAAATGAGATAAGTCAACGGGGTATACCTTCTCACAGGCCGAGGTGATAATCCCAAACGGCTGTGGGTAAATAACCTCATGACCACGATAGGCGGATTTGCCTATTTCACACATGCCGATACACCCATCGACACAGGTCGCACACATCCCACTGAGTGTGTTAATGGCTCCTTCAGTTCTGTTTTTACTTAGCGTTGCAGCAGATGCATTTATTTTTGTTAATGACATTCTCTTTTCCCTCCAATCATCTATTTCTTCTCCATTTTCTTTTTCTTTCGTCCTAATTCCTCATAACACCATCCGCAAGTTTCAAGGAAGCACATTTTGTTATCCTCTTCCTTTAAACATACTGGTTGAACATTTAAACATGCGTTACACAGATCAGTCTCTGCATTTGGTCCTTGACAACGCAGCTCACATGCAGGGCAAATATACATACAGCCACCGCAGGTTCGACATACCTCTGATTTCATATCAAAGGGGGTGGTTATTTTACGGTTCTTCCCGCGGTTCACAAACCCGATTGCTTTTGCCATCATCTGCTCCTCACACATCCGTACACAGAGACCACAAAGGATGCAATCGTTCGTTCGATCTACCTTGAATCGCACTTGTGTTACTTCCATAGCTGACGCAAGATCTTGGACGGTTTTTGAGGAGGGGCACATTGCTACGAGCAACTCGACAAGTATCTTCCGGGCAGTGACGACCCTTTTCGAGTTTGTTCGAACTAACAATCCTTGCTCCGCTGGATAGGTGCATGATGAGACAAGTTTTGCGTTTTCTCCTTTGCCGATTTCAACAACGCATAGGCGACAGGCACCATAGGATGATAATCCGTCCATATGACATAAGGTTGGTATTTCTATTCCGTAGAATCGTGCAGCATCAAGAATCGTTGATCCTTCTTCAACCTGAACAGGGATTCCATCAAGTGACATCTCAATCATCACGTCACCTCCAATGGTTTTTCTTTTTGCAGTTTTTCTTGTAACTCAAGCTCAAGGTCGCAGCGGAGGCATCGTTTTGCCTCTTTTTTTGCAAGCGCTTGAGTAAATGATAACTCCACTTCGTCGAAACACCCTCGTCGATCCTTAGGTAAGAGTGTCTTTGGTTTCTGCATCCGGTAACTGACTGGTTCTGCCTCCGGGTCAAAAAACGTATCAACTTTCTTATGCTCCCGCCAGGGATATTTTCTGGTTCTATCTTTTGTGAGATATTGATCAATGGTAACTGCGGTACGCTCCCCTGATGCAATCGCGTTGATGACGGTTGCAGGACCTGAAACGACATCACCTCCAGAGAATAACCCAGGAATACTCGTTCTGCCGTGTTTGTCTGTTTTAATCGTCCCGTCACGGTTCGTCTCTACATCAAGCCCGGTGAACAATCCAGACACATCGGAAAATTCTCCAATCGCAGGGACCACAATGTCCGCATCAATGAAAAAATTGCTGTCTTTGACAGGCACTGGTTTTTGTCTTCCTTCGGTGTCGAATTCCCCTGGTCGCATTTTAATGCATTCGATGCTTTTTACCTTACCTTTTTCACCGAAGATTTTTTCAGGAGCGGTGAGGAATTTGATTTGTACACCTTCATGTTCGGCGGCTTCGATTTCTTCGACGTACGCTGGCATTTCTCTGCGGGTTCGACGATAGATGATGGCAACGCTGCTTGCACCCATGCGTAGCATGGTTCGTGCAGCATCGACTGCTGAATTTCCACCTCCGATAACGACTACTTTCTTGCCGGCGGGTGACACAACGGGTTTGTCCAGATTGATGTCGGAGAGTAAATCAACTGCTTGAATAACATTTTCCAGGTTCTCCCCAGGGATACCCAAATTTCTGTCACCATACATTCCGACGGCTACAAAAAATGCCTGATACCCTTGGGACCATAACTGGGAGATAGTGATATCTTCTCCAACTTGGGTATTCAACTTGATATTCACACCAAGTTTCTTTATGTTATCGATTTCTCGTTGCAAAATGGCTTTCGGTAGTCGATACTCCGGGATTGCGACCGCCATCATTCCACCAGCAACAGGGAGTTTTTCAAACACGGTTGGTTTGTATCCTAATCGAGCTAGGAAATAAGCGCAGCTCAGACCAGCAGGTCCTGCACCGACAATTGCTACTTTGAAAGGCATGGTGAACGTAGGGAGCTTGATTTTTGGATAATCTATCCCATTTTCTTCGTAATCCCCGATGAACCGTTTGAGTGATCGGATTGCGACCGGTTCATCTATCTGATTTCGTCGACATTTGAACATACATTGATGATCACAAATACGTCCACAGACGGAGGGGAATGGATTTGTATCAAGCGCTAGTTCAAGAGCCTCTGTAAAACGCCCCTCGCCGATTAATGAAATATATCCTGGTGCGTTCATACCAGCAGGGCATGCATTCTGACACGGTGAGATATAAAGATCTCTGCATACTCCCGCTGGACACTTCCGGTCCATGATATGGGTTTCGTATTCAGCAGAGAAAAACTTTATTGTTGACAGCACCGGGTTTGCAGCGGTCTGACCGAGACCACACATCGATGTATCTTTTACGGCAGTAGCAAGCTCCTGTAAGAGCTCAATGTCTCCTTCTTTCCCTTGTCCCTTTGTAATATCGGTGACGATTTCGGCCATCCGTTTCGTTCCTTCACGACAGGAGAGACATTTCCCGCAGGATTCATCCTGAAGGAATTCAAGGAAATACCGGGCAACATCGACCATGCAGGTGTCCTCGTCCATCACCACCATACCACCAGATCCCATGATGGAGCCTACTTCCTTGAGCTTCTCGTAATCTATAGGGGTTTCGAGTAGTTCTTTAGGGATACAGCCACCTGATGGTCCACCGGTTTGGACCGCCTTAAAGGATTTACCCTCAGGAATACCACCGCCAATACTATAAATCATTTCTTTAAGTGTGATTCCCATCGGAACTTCAACAAGACCGGTATTGTTAATCTTCCCAACAAGTGAAAATATTTTGGTTCCCTTGCTTTTTTCAGTTCCAATACTCGAATACCATTTTGATCCTTTGTTGATGATATAGGGGACATTTGCCCAGGTCTCAACGTTGTTGATGTTCGTCGGCTTCCCCCAGAGTCCTTTTTGGGTCGGGAACGGTGGTCGTTGTCGTGGTTCTCCTTTTTTTCCTTCAACAGAGGCAATAAGAGCGGTTTCTTCGCCACAGACAAAAGCGCCCGCGCCTCGAACAATCGAAAGATCAAAATCAAAACCCGAGTCAAGGATATTTTTACCTAAGAACCCCCATTTTCGTGCAAGGGTGATTGCGTTTTTCATAGTTTGAACAGCGATAGGATATTCGTCTCGAACATAGATGATTCCCTGGTTTGCATGGATAGCAAACGCACCGATCAACATTCCTTCCAAGATACTAAAGGGGTTACCTTCAATAAGACTCCGGTCCATATACGCACCGGGATCACCTTCGTCTGCATTGCATATGATATATTTTGTTGAACCTTTTGCGTTTCGACATGATTCCCATTTCACCCCAGTGGGGAACCCCGCGCCGCCTCGTCCGCGTAACCCTGATTTTTTTATTTCATCAATGATTCTTTCCGGGGACATAGTAGTCAGTGCTTTGACTGCAGCGGTATATCCACCAATAGCAATAAAATCCTCAATTTTATAGGGGTCAAGCAAGCCGTTGTCAGCAAAGACGATGCGTTCCTGTCCTTTGTAGAATTGTACGTCTTTTTCCAAGGTGATTTTTTTCCCGGTTAATGGATCGTTGTAGAGTAAACGGTCAACAATTTTACCTTTGAGAAGTGTCTGTTCAACTATTTCTTTTACATCTTTAGCTTTTACTTGTTTGTAGAAAATTCCTTTTGGATGAAGGACGACAATAGGTCCTTTTTCACAAAAACCATGACAGCCCGTTACTTTTAGGTCAACTTTATCCTTGAGTTTTTGTTTTTTCAGTTCTCGTTTAAATGCGGAGATAACGGTGCTACATCCTGAAGCATGGCAGCCGGTTCCACCACAGAGTGTGACGATAGTTTTTCCGTTCCGTGTGTTTTTCGTAATGGTTTCTCTGACATCCTTGAGATCCGAAGCGGTTTGTATTTTTTTCATTTTTTATCACATATCCGGATAATTTTAAGGTTGTTGAACCATGCGTTATTTCTTTTTCTTTGAGTATTTTTTTAAAGTCGAAGCGACTTTTTTTGTGTTCATCTGCCCATGATATTTTCCGTCGATGACCACAAGTGGCCCAAGTGCACAAGCACCAAGACATCGAACCGTCTCTAATGTGAAATTTTGATCCGGTGTTGTCTCATCAACACCTATGTGTAATTCATTTTGTAATTCTTGTAAAACTTTAGGACCACCTCGGACATGACAGGCGGTTCCACAACATGCTGTCACAACATGTTTTCCCCGTGGTTTCAGACTAAATGACTTATAAAATGTGGCAAGGCTATACACATCGATGAGGGGAATGTCTAGTTTTTCAGACACATATTTAAGGGTCTCACACGGCAGCCATCGATGTTCTGATTGTATATCTTGAAGAATCGGTATTAACGCAGATTTTTTATTATCATGTTTTTTAAGAATTCTGTCGATATCTGCTGTCCTCATGAAATTTGTCCCCCGTTAGTTGATTTTTGAATCTTTAATCTCTATTAATACCTTGCGATAAAACCGGGGAATTGAGAGGTTTATTCCTAACAGAAAATCATTGAGGTGATATCATTTTTTCCCTTTTTTAATACATAGATTTTAATAATGGAGGCTGATACGGACCACGAACATTTGGAGGCTATCCTTATGGATGAAAATTTGAAAACATTCATGGAAAAAGTCATGGAAAAAAATCCTGGTGAAAAAGAATTTCATCAAGCGGTTCAAGAATTCGCAGAAAGCGTCATGCCCTTTATAGAAAAAAATCCGAAATACAAAAAAGCAAAAATTCTGGAACGACTCGTAGAACCAGAACGAGCAATCATGTTCCGTGTCCCCTGGGTCGATGATAAAGGGGAAATCCAGGTGAATCGCGGGTATCGAGTCGAATTTAACAGCGCAATCGGACCATACAAAGGAGGTCTGCGATTCCACCCGAGTGTCAACCTCAGTATTTTGAAGTTCCTTGGTTTTGAACAGATTTTTAAAAACAGCCTGACTTCGTTACCGATGGGTGGCGGAAAAGGCGGTTCTGATTTCAACGCCCGAGGAAAATCAGACATGGAAATCATGCGGTTTTGTCAATCCTTTATGATGGAATTATTCCGTCATGTCGGCCCGAATACGGATGTTCCCGCTGGTGATATCGGTGTCGGTGGCAGAGAAATCGGATATTTATTTGGGATGTACAAGAAATTAAGAAACGAGTTTACTGGTGTTTTAACTGGAAAAGGCATGAACTGGGGCGGCAGCCTGATCAGACCTGAGGCCACGGGATATGGTGGTGTCTACTTTGCCTCCGAGATGCTCAAATTGAAAAATGATAGTTTCAAAGGCAAGACCGTGACACTCTCTGGTTTTGGGAATGTCGCCTGGGGTTGTGCATTGAAGATAAATGAGCTTGGCGGTAAAGTTGTCACGCTCTCCGGTCCAGATGGATATATCTATGATAAGGATGGAATCAAAGGAGAAAAAATCGAATATATGCTAGAGATGCGCGCCTCAAACAATGATCGAGTCGAGGATTTTGCAAAGAAATTCAATGTTCCATTCCATGCAAATAAGAGACCTTGGGACGTGAAATGTGATATCGCAATGCCGTGTGCAACCCAAAACGAGCTAGATCTTGACGATGCAAAAATGCTTGCAAAGAACGGCTGTATGTTAGTCGCTGAAGTCTCCAACATGGGATGTACCTATGAAGCCGCGAAATTCGCCACAGAGAAAATGATGTACGCTCCTGGCAAAGCAGTCAATGCTGGTGGTGTCGCAGTCTCTGGTCTTGAGATGGCACAGAACAGTATGCGGCTGAACTGGACCGCAGAAGAAGTCGACAAACACCTCCATCAGATCATGAAGAACATCCACGAGGCCTGCGTGAAATACGGAAGAGTCTCCAAGGATAAAATCGATTATATCAAAGGAGCAAATATCGCTGGATTTGTCAAAGTCGCTGATGCGATGCTCGATCAGGGAATCGTGTAATCACACGATTTTTTTTCTTTTTTTTCCTAACTATCATCTTCCGATTCCATTGAATCCAAATAGTTGAGTGGACCGATGAATATGAAAAAAACTTCGGTGAAAATACGAAAGGGATCTGAGGAAGACCTTAACGAGTTTTTTGAGTTATATTGGATTTCATCACTGGAGCATACCCATTATAGCGGGAATCTTGACACCCTGAAACCAAAAAGTCAATGTAAAAAATATATCATCAAGCGGCAGAAAAACCTTCTACAAGACCCCGATCAATTTTTTTTTGTTGCACAGGATAATAATAAAATCATTGGCATGGCGACAGGCCATGTTGGGGAACGTGACGAAGCGGTTGTATATGCTATCGAACGTATGGGGTTTGTCGATGAGCTCTGTATCCATCCGAAGTATCGAAACAGCGGGGTTGGTCGTAAACTCATCGATATTCTCATTGAGGAGTTATTTAAACATGGAGTGGATTTCATTGGGGTTGGCGTCGCATTTAAAAATCCCGCGTTCCATTTTTATAAAACATTAGGGTTTTCACCTGAGGGCATGTGGCTTATTCAGGAAAAAAAATCTCAGAAGATGAAAAAATAAGATATTGTTCAAAGAATTTCTTTAAGTAATCCTGTCTTCTGCGGCTATCAAGGGGACAGTTATTTTAAATTTGGATCGGAGGGATAATACAGGTGCTCAATGAACTCCGCTTTTTCATGGGCTTCTTTGTAGGTTATCCCCTGGGTGACCATTAAATCAAGTTCTGCATACTCATGAGCAAGAATGCTTTTACGCCGTTCGAGATCTGCATAGACGTTTTCTCTGATCCATATCTCGTTTTCTGGGATTTTATATCGTAAATGGACCGGGAGTTCGTTTTGAGGAACTAACCCATGTAGCGCGATATAATCGCCCATCTCTTCATTGCTTTTTACAATCACTTTGAAAAATAACCAGGGTTCATGGGTCCATACTGATTTGATGATTTGCTGACAGGCTGCTTTTTGTGTCGCCCCAAGACGGTCTGCGGAAGAACCAGTATGAGATGATTCCTCATCTGTTTTCTCCATTGTTTTTCCTTTTTCTTGTGTTTCGCTCTCATCAGTCATAGATAAATCCTCAACATCGAGTCTATCGACATTGAATGTAATTTGTAATATCCCATCATCTCATAATAGGTATTCCATTTGGATTATTTAAAAATATATCATGAGGTGATAGACACATGTTTTTATTGCTAATAAAATGTTTATGCGATATGAAGGCCATTCTGATAACTATAAAAAAATTCTAATAGTGTCAGCTGTTTGATTGTTGGGATTATATCCTAATGAAGTGACGATATGAAAGTGGAAGAGGCAGGATTTCATAGCTCACGAATCCAAGATGATTTCGAAGGAACCTACGACCAAGGTACACAAATTTACCATGCCCTCATGCCCTATAGAGTAAAAGACATTCTAATTGTTTCTAGTTTGTATGATGCGTTTACCATCGAAGAAGAAGGATTGATCGCAGAGCTTGTTATTGGACAGTATCAGCATCTCCTGCTGAGCCAACCACCGCGGGTAACCAGAGTTTTTTCAGGGGAGAAAGCAATTCACAAAATCAAGGAACACCGATACGATTTGATAATCACTATGGCGAAAAACATTGGAATGGACCCTTTCGATTTTGGAAAAAAAATCAAGAAACTCCACCCGGAATTACCGATTGTCTTACTTGCGACGGATCGTGCGGATATCAACCAGTTTCAGGACCGCGAGGATGTCAAAGAAGGCGTCGATAAAATCTTCGCCTGGACGGGGGATCCAACACTCTTTCTTGCAATTATCAAATACGTTGAAGACAGCATGAACGTCCGTTATGACACAGTCAATGGAAATGTTCGTGTCATAATCATGGTAGAAGATTCCATCTATCATTACTCGATGTTCCTCCCGATATTATATACCGAAGTTGTACAACAGACTCGTCGGTCTCTTTCTGAGGATCTCAACGAGATGCAACGACAGTTACGTCGGAGAGCGCGACCGAAAATTCTGCTCGCAGAGACATTTGAAGAAGCGATGTATTATTATAAAAAATATAAGGATTACATCCTTGGAATACTATCTGATGTCACCTTTAAAAAAGACGGTTCTGTCAATCCCACAGCAGGATTTGAGTTTGCGCGGTTAATTCGAAAGGATTCCATCCATCTGCCTATCATGATGCAATCTACTGATCTTGCTAACCGAGAAAGAGCGGACATATTAGATGCATATTTTTTACATAAGAAATCACCAACATTGGTTCAAGACTTCCAGCATTTCCTCGTGAATCATCTTGGTTTTGGTGATTTCTTGTTTTTATTGCCAAAGGACATAAAACAACAGAAAAAGAAAATTATTTACTCAAGCCCAGAGGAACTCCATATTCAAACGACGGAGATTGCGAGGGCTTCAAACATGCGGGAGTTTGAAGAAGCACTCCAGAGAATACCCATGGAATCCCTCTTGTACCATTCTGAGCGAAATCATTTCTCAAATTGGCTCATGGCTCGCTGTGAATTTGATCTTGCGAAGGAATTACGACCGAAAAAAGTGTCTGATTTCTCCGACCTGAACGCGGTTCGAGAATATCTAATTTCAGTGTTTAACGAAGCCAGAAAGAGTAAACAGAGAGGGATTATCACCGATTTCGATGAGCAGAAGTTTGAGTTTGACTCCTCGTTTACCCGATTGCGTGGTGATTCACTGGGCGGAAAAGGTCGAGGTCTTGCATTCATGCGATCACTTCTAACTCATTATAAATTAGAAGATAAATATAAGAATATACTAATCAAGGTACCAAATACCGTCGTCATCGGCACACTTGAATTTGATCGTTTTATCTCAGATCATAATCTCCATCGCTTTTTTAAAAATGAACAATTCACTGACTCTGAGATAGCCAATGCGTTTCTCGAATGTGGTATCTGCGGCGAATTAAAACAAAAACTAAAAGTGATTTTACACCATTTCCGTACACCTCTTGCAGTGCGGTCGTCAAGCCTGCTTGAAGATTATCAAAATCATCCGTTCGCAGGGATGTATTCAACGTATTTGTTACCGAACAATCATCAGGATGATGAGAATCGGTTAAACCAGCTCTGTCAGGCGATTAAACTTGTGTATGCATCTGTTTTTTTCAGAGAACCAAAGGCATACGCGGAGTCCCTGTCATTGAAAATCGAAGAAGAAAAAATGGCAGTGATCATCCAAGAGCTTGTCGGAACTGAATTTAACGGTCGATATTATCCTACGTTTTCTGGGGTCGCGAAATCTTATAATTTCTATCCGGTCACCTATCAGACACCCGAGGAGGGAATCATCAACATTGCCGTTGGTCTTGGGAAAGCGGTGGTCGGTGGAGAAAAAGTCTTCCGCTTCAGTCCACAGTATCCTGAGATTAACCCTGATTTTTCCTCACCAGAATTAGTCCTGGAACATACACAACGAGAGCTGTACGTTTTAAACACCCATAATAAAGACTTCCAATTATGTGACCCGTCAGATAATCATATTCTCAAACTACAAACAACCGATATCAGAAACGATGGTTCCCTAGACCAGGTCGCAAGTAGCTATGACAGAAACGATGGAGTTATCCGGGATGGGTTATCTGAGACAGGACTTCCCTTAATCACGTTTGCAGGAATCCTCAAATACGATGCATTCCCCCTCGCGCCATTACTCAAGGACCTTTTACTGCTTGGTCAAAAAGGCATGGGATGCCCAGTTGAATTTGAGTTTGCAGTAAATATCGATCCACAGAAACGTACCCGGCCGACTTTTGGCATACTGCAGATTCGACCATTCGTCGTCTCCACCGAGCAACTTGATATCGGATGGGACAACAAAATCGCAAAGAAGCAAATATTCATCCGTTCCGATCGTGCATTAGGGAATGGATTAATTCATACAATCCAAGATGTTGTCTATGTTCCTTCTGATCGTTTCGACTCATCAAAAACCGTCGAAATCGCTGAAGAAATTGGAAATATCAACAAGACTCTTGTTGCATCCGCTGCCCCGTACCTTCTCATGGGTCCTGGTAGATGGGGAACTCAAGATAGGTGGTTGGGGATTCCTGTTCGCTGGGGGCAAATCTCTGGTGCGCGGGTCATCATCGAAACCGCCCTTGAAAACTTTAATATTAAACCATCACAAGGGACACATTTCTTCCAGAACATGATCAGCCATGGAATCGGATATATCGATATACCGTTGAACTCCGAATCATGTTATATCGATTGTGAATGGTTAGAGAACCAACGTCACACAAAAAAAATGAAATACGTAGATCACGTGCATTTCTCAGCACCATTACATATAAAATTAGATGGACGATCAGGTCGTGCGATCATCTTGAAACCAGGCAAGACCTAAGAGTGCTTCAGAAATGAAAACACAAGGGAGACTCATACAATATTTACATTGGAATATAAAAAATCAGAAACTATTAAAGACGTATAGAAAATACTGGTTAAAAGGATTGATTCTTTGATGTGTCTGTATGTATGAAATCATCGAAAAAAAATTATTATCAGATTCCGTCAAACTCATGAAGATTAAAGCACCCCTGGTCGCACAAAAAGCTTTACCCGGTCAGTTCATCATCTTACGTATTGATGAAAAAGGAGAACGAATCCCGTTAACGATTGCTGATTCTGACTCAAAAGAAGGATCGATTACCATTATTTTTCTTGAGGTTGGTAAAACCACCAAACAACTCGGTGCGCTGAATGTCGGTGATTCAATCGAAAACTTTGCAGGACCCCTGGGCATGCCATCAGAGGTCAAGAAATACGGAACGGTCGTCTGCGTTGGCGGAGGGGTTGGTATCGCACCTTTGTACCCTATTATAAAAGCATTAAAACAAGGAGGAAATCGAGTGATATCCATCCTCGGAGCAAAAACAGCAGATCTCTTGTTATTAGAAAAAGAGATCCATGTGTTTTCCGATGAATCGTATATTGCGACTGATGATGGATCCAAAGGTCACAAAGGTTTTGTCAGTGAGGTCCTCCAACAGGTGATCGACAGACATAAAGTGGATATGGTCATGGCAATCGGTCCAATCATCATGATGAAGGTTGTATCAACCCTTACAAAAAAATATAATATCAAAACCCTGGTTAGTCTAAATCCAATCATGGTCGATGGTACCGGGATGTGCGGTGGATGTCGTGTTTCGATTGATGGGAAGACGAAGTTTGCGTGTGTTGATGGCCCTGAGTTTGATGGCCACAAAGTAGACTACGATAACTTAATGCTGCGGAATCGTCGTTTTGTTCATGCGGAAGGAGAGGCCTGTAGGCTGGCTGATGTTCAATGAGTATTCGAAGGACAAAGCCTGAGATGCCGGAGCAATCGCCACGTGAGCGGATTAAAAATTTTAAAGAAGTTCCTTTTGGGTATGGCAAAGAGATAGCTATCCAAGAAGCAAATCGTTGTTTGCAATGTAAAAATAAACCATGTATGAAAGGATGTCCAGTGGAGATTGATATCCCTGGATTTGTCGCATGTATAGCGAAGGGTGATTTTGATAAAGCAGCAGAGGTCATCAAAGCAAAAAATAATCTCCCTGCGATTTCTGGCCGTGTCTGTCCATATGAGAATCAATGTGAAGGAGAATGTACGTTAAAAAAACTCGGAGAACCGCTTGGCATTGGACGCTTAGAACGATTTATTGCTGATTATGAACGGGAGAAAGGAAAAAAACCTCCAAAAAAACCAGAATCGACAGGCAAGAAAATCGCAGTGGTAGGTTCAGGTCCTGCAGGATTGACTTGTGCGGGGGATCTAGCACGCATGGGGCATGCAGTCACCATTTTTGAAGCGCTACATGACCCTGGTGGCGTGTTGATGTACGGTATTCCAGAGTTTCGTCTCCCAAAAGCCATTGTGAAATCTGAAGTGGAATATATAAAAAGCCTCGGGGTTAATATTCACTACGATATCGTGGTGGGAAAAACCATTACTGTCCAAGAAATAATGAACGATTATGATGCTGTTTTTATTGGAACGGGAGCGGGTCTTCCGAATTGGTTAAATATCCCTGGTGAGAACCTCGATGGGGTCTATTCAGCAAATGAATTCCTCACCAGGGTCAATATGATGAAGGCATATCGATTTCCTGAATATGATACACCGGTGAAAATGGGTAAAGTCGTTGTTACATTCGGCGCAGGAAATGTCGCCATGGATTGTGCACGCACTTCGTTACGATTAGGAGCTGAGAAATCGTATATCCTGTATCGAAGAACAGAAACTGAGATGCCTGCAAGAGCAGAGGAAATCGAACATGCAAAACAGGAAGGAGTAATCTTCAAGTTGTTGATCGCTCCGATTCGATTCATTGGAGATGAGAAAGGAATCCTTAAAGAAGTTGAATATCTGAAAATGCAATTAGGGGCGCCTGATGAGTCTGGGAGGAGACGACCGATCCCCATCCCGGGGTCTGAAGAAAAGTTAGCTATTGATACTGCTCTTGTCGCAATCGGCCAAAGTCCAAACCCGTTAATCCCACAGACGATGAAGGAGTTGAAAATCGGCAAACATGGAAATATCATCACCGATGAGGAGGGTCGTACATCGATCCCGAAGATTTTTGCTGGTGGTGATATTGCAACTGGTGCTGCGACCGTAATTCTTGCGATGGGAGCAGGAAAACGAGCGGCAAGAGCAATAGATGCCTACTTGAAAAACAAATCATAGAATTTTTTTTTATTTTGGTGAGAATGAGAATCTACCAAATTTAAATTCACAGTTTGACTGGATCAATGAACCAATCAGGTACCCACCAATCAGATAGATGATCAGAAACACGATAGGTCCGATTCCGGTGTAACCATAGATTGTTGAATATCCAAGGATAGCAGCAAACGTTACATCCAGAAGAATCGTTCTTCGGTGCTCTTGTGGTTTGTGTTTCACTAAAAATCGATACATGATGTAAATCTGAGAGGGAATCCCATACAATATAAAGAAAAGAAGATAGAAGATGTTCTGTGAGTACCAGTACCCAAGAAAACTACAAAGGAGGAAACCGATTTTTAAAACGCATCCATACAGGAAGTATGGGTGTGTTATATGGAGTCTTTTGTTGTTTTTCACTTGAGTAACGACTGCAATGCTTTTTACACCAACACTCCGGTCTGCATCAACATCCTTTAAACCGTTTTCCCATTGGGCAAACGCAGTTGCCGCAAAGATGACTACCCCGATAAAAATCCAGGTGTATGCCGTTGGCATTCCACCAACAGCAAAAACTCCGAAGAGGACAAAGAAAGTATACGATATCGAAAATGAGAAATCATAGGACAGTATGACTTTTTTTCCTTTCCAACCATACCAAATGAGGGATCCAAATGCAGGGATGGAGCAGAGAAAGCACAGAAGGACATAGAGATAATCGATAGAGAAAATGAGAAGGGCGATTAAAAGGAGACAGACGAGAGTTCCTCCGTAGAAGAAGTGCATCGCTTCTTTTCTTGATAGAAGACCGCTGATGACCGGGTTCCTTGAAGGAACATAGGTATGTGCATCAAGTTCGACGTCACCTAACGCGATGTAGGTGTTTAAAACCATGTGGGCGAAGATAGAAAGAATCGTCAAAAAAACTATATGGTACCATTCAACTGGTGCAGTTGATGTCAAGGCACCAACGATCGCGATAGACGCAGAGGTGGTAATCCCTTGCGTCCGACCAATGTCTGCAAAGGAGCGAAGTTTTTCTAGCACAGAGGAAAAAAAGAGAAATCGGTATAAAAAGCTATAGGTTATAAACCGATGGATTTTTATGGGCCTCCGGTTTACTTTTGTGGTGATGCTTCGGGATTATATTGAATTAACACGTCTCTTCAATATGGGTTTGACAGCGGTCGCCCCGGTCCTTGGTGCATTGTCCATGTGGGATGTTGGCTCGTTGGCCGTCTGGAAGCTGTTTATTTTGTTTATCATCGGTAGTCTCGCTCATATTTTTGGATTTGTGATTAACGATGTCATCGATTTCAGACTGGATAAACTCTCCAAAGATCTCTCAGCTCGTCCATTGGTTCGAGGAAGCATTACTCGGAGAGGTGCTGCGATCTTCGCGGTTTCCTGTATGATTGGTTCATTTCTCCTTTCTTTTGTCTTTTTTTCTGATCTTTTCCGATACCTTGTACTTGTCGGTATCCTTCTCGTCGCATATTTCTTTGCAACAGTGTACGACATTGCAAGTAAGAAATACCCGGGGATGGATCTGGTCGTTGCCAGTGCAATTTTTTTCCTTATTTTATTTGGTGCATCGACCATCGGAACACCTACCCGGTTAGCCTATATTGTGGCGCTCATCGGGGCGATCCAGGTTCTTTTCATGAACATGATTAATGGCGCTATTAAAGATATTGATCATGATGAGCAGGGGAGTGCAAACACTGTTGCGATTCGTCTTGGGGCAAAGGTCTATGCTGGCATCATTGCCTTACCGGTCTCTTTTAAGACAACAGGATATCTGATTGAGATTGTGCGGATAGCCCTGATTTTTCTGCCATTTGTTTTTCTTGGTTTAGATCCAAACCTCTGGCAGATAGCATTGCTTGTGGTGTTTGCGGTTGCGACGTTCTTTTCGATTTATAAATTGTATTCCATTAAGACCTTTGACCGAACACGTATCAGAAAATGTATTGGAATCATCGTTATTTTCATGTATGCAACAACACCAGTGATGCTGAGTTCATTGAACATCTACATTATCCTTGTTGCGTTGATTCCGCCGTTGTGGTTTTTCGCAAGTAATCTGGTGTTGCATAAAACGATTTTCGAGCCAAAAACAATGTGATGTGTCTTATTCTTTCTTTTTCTTGGCTGCTTTGATGAGCCCGTCGAAGAGGGGAGCGGGTTTCATCGGTCGGGATTTGAACTCGGGGTGCGCTTGGGTCCCCGTGAAATACGGATGACCGGGCAGTTCCATGAACTCCATGAGAATCCCATCAGGAGAACGACCGGTGAAGAGCAGACCTTTTTTCTCAAGGATTTCGATGTATTTTGGATTGACCTCATAGCGATGCCGATGACGCTCAGTGACCTTGTTCTGATCATTGTATAATTTTTTTATCATTGAACCATCGGTGAGAATAGCGGGATATCCACCAAGTCGCATGGTAGCACCATAACGGGATTCCGTAACGATTTTTACTTGATCTGGGATGAAATCAATAACTGGATAGGGCGGGTTCTTTTCAACCTCTGTGGTGTTCGCACCTTTTAGCCCACAGACATTTCGAGCATATTCAACTACAGCAAGCTGCATTCCGAGGCATAACCCAAGATATGGTATGTTGTTCTCACGGGCGTATTTGATGGTCGCAATCTTTCCCTCAACCCCGGAAAGACCAAATCCACCAGGAACAATAATCGCATCAACTTTTTTCAAATTAACGATTTTGCGTGGGTGTTTTTCAAAAATCTTAGAGTCTATCCATTCGATCTCTGGGCGGACGTTGTTATTCCACGCGGCATGTTTTACCGCCTCAATAACAGAGATATAGGAATCAGAAAGCTTAAACGCACCGATATCAAAATATTTCCCGACGATTCCGATTTTTACTTTTTTATCCATTTTCCGGATTTTGGCGATAAAATTCTTCCATGCATTAAAATCATGTTCCTCTTTGCGTAACCCGAGTTTTTTAAGTATCTTCATGCAGAGTTCTTGTTCTTCGAACAATAAGGGGACGCCGTAGACATTATCGATATTCGAATCAGAAATAACGTCTTCCCCAGAAACATTACAGAACAACGCGATTTTTTCCTTTCGCACATCATCGAGTGGTTTTTCAGAACGAGTGATAATGAAATCAGGTTGAATACCGATTTCTCTGAGGAGTTTGACGGAATGCTGGGTAGGCTTGGTTTTTGCCTCGCCAAGAGATTTTAGAACAGGTACGTAGGTGACATGGATGTAGATGACTTTTTCTCCTTCGTGCTTCATCTGACGGACTGCTTCTAAAAACAAGACGTTCTCATAGTCTCCAACCGTGCCACCGATCTCAACAAGGACAAAATCAAATTTTGTTTCCTCGCTTGGTGAACGGATCCGTCGTTTGATCTCATCAGTCACATGTGGGATTGGTTGTACGGTCTTACCAAGGTATTTTCCGTTTCGTTCTTTTTCGATAACCGCGCTGTAGACTTGACCGGTGGTGATATTATTACATTTTGGGATGTTGATATCTATGAAGCGTTCATAATGCCCAAGGTCCTGGTCGATTTCTCCTCCATCCTCTGTAACCCAGACCTCACCATGTTCCGTTGGCCGGAGGGTTCCGGCATCAAAGTTGATGTACGGATCGATCTTGATTGCAGTTACTTTGTACCCATGATTTACAAGGATTTTGCCTATCGATGCGGTCGTTATTCCTTTCCCTAAACCAGAAATAACTCCACCTGTGACGATAATATAATTAACCATCCCGATCAACAGGAAAACAGAATAAGGTAGGTGATTTAAATGATTTCTGTTTTAATAGAATCGATTTATTTCACTTTTTTCCCCTCTGTTGTTCTTCTGTAGATTATATGGTCGATGAGGTTCTAAAAATATCCCTTTTCATGATAATCATGTTGAAGTAGTCTGGAGGTTTATATCCCTTCTACAACACTCATTCATCCTAACAAAGATTTAAATAATTAAGGACACTTTTATTTCATACGGAAGAAACAGATGAAGAAACACCTCATCTCGATACTGGTTCTATTCCTGTTATTATCGACATCTTTTGTGGGTGTATCAAATCAAACATCTGTTGATACTGACAAATCAGAGATACTAAATGATAGTGGTCTGCAAAATAACACTTGGCCGATGTTCCATTACAATGCTCAACGTACAGGACGATGTCCATATGGACCAGACATTACCTTTAGTTGTCCAGAAATTAAATGGAAACTTTACACAGATGTATCTGTATCTACCCCAGCGATAAGTGAAGATGGGACGATTTATCTAGGATTATTGAGTTATTCTCTAAATAACCTGATTGCCATAAATCCCAATGGGACAGTGAAATGGTATTACGAGACAGGTGATTGGGTTAAATCATCGCCAGCGATTGGAGAGGATGGTACTATCTATTTCGGTTCTGATGCAGGAGACCTCTATGCATTGTATCCCAATGGAACATTAAAATGGTGTACTCATCTTGGACCCGGTTGGGTATTAGGTTCACCAGCGATTGACCAGAATGGAATTATTTACAGTGCAGATGTAGTAGGTAGCAGTGTTTATGCTGTATACCCAAATGGGACAATCAAATGGATATTCGAGACAGACAGTTGGGTGTATTCCTCTCCTGCAATAGCACAAGATGGCACAGTCTATATCGGTTCAGATGACCACTATTTCTATTCGATAAATCAAAATGGAGGTCTGAACTGGCGATACAGAGTTGGTGATAGCATTCAGGGTGCTCCTGCTATTGCGGATGATGGCACTATATATTTTGGTTGCTGGGACGAATACTTGTACGCTCTCTATCCGAATGGAGACCTGAAATGGAGGGTGAGTGTTGGTAATGATATCGATGGATCATCTCCAGCGATTGGTGCTGATGGGATGATTTATATTGGTTCAATAAATGGGAAAATAGTTAGTGTATACCCGAGGAATGGGACAATCAAATGGGTCTTTCAAACAGGTAAAACAATTTACTCAAGTCCAACAATAGATAGAAATGGGATTATTTACTGTGGCTCAGAAGACGGATACCTCTATGCCCTTAATCCTGATGGAACCCTTCATTGGAAATACTATACAGAAGCAGAAATATGGGATTCATCACCCGTGATAGATGCCGATGGGACTATCTACATCGCTACCTGGGGCTCATATTTTCATGCAATACATGTCATTAATAACTCAATACCAACAATACCAACTATCACTGGTGAATCAAGTGGAAAGATAAAACAACTCTATAATTATACAATTTGTTCAACCGATACTGAAAATGAAAACATCTCTTATTACGTTGACTGGGGTGATGAGACAAATACGGGATGGATTGGGCCTTTTCCATCTAGTCAGCAACAGACCGTGAACCACACCTGGAACAAGAAGGGTACGTATACAATCAAAGCGAAAGCAAGAGATAGCCATGAACAAGAAAGCGACTGGGGCACCTTATCAGTCACAATGCCGTATGAACCACTACATTTCCGATTCCTCGAATGGTTGTTAGAAAGATTTCCAAGAGCATATCCGATACTACGATTTATCCTGGTGTTTCAGTAGTTGTCAATTTTTTGAAATTTAATAAAATCATTAGTAAAAATTACCTATTGCGATGATTAAAATGATTTTGGATTTGAAGAAAAACGCGTTAACCTCTATCATGCTAGTTGAGGGTGCTGAAGAAGACGAGCCCACAACCAAACCAGGTGATGCATAAGAGGTAAAACCAAACGTTCTCATATGGTATCGCAAGACCAATTAAAAGAACAACCCAGGGGAGAATAAGAAGGAATACCGCCTGCAATAGGCTGCCGACTTTCTCTGAGAGATTCAACTCCATAGGCCATCAATATCTGTTGTTGTAAATCGGTGTCGTATATTACATGATGTATTTAAGGTTAACTTGAATCTTTCAGGTCTTTTACCTTGCCTATCGATGACCCGTCCAAAAGATAAAGGTCTGCGTTATCAACGTCGATAAGGGATTTAAACGGTCCGAGGAGCGAATCTTGATTCACCGCGGTCCCCCCACATAAAGGATTAAATGCGGGCATCAGAAGTATCTGTGAGGTTGGGGAGTTAGGATATTTCTGGTGCAATGCTTCGAAAAGTGGCGGACCCCGTACCCAACATTGTTCAAACGTCCGGTACCCAAGACGGTCCATCAGCATCACCGTTGGATGGGAATGACCGATGACCACCTGATCGCATTGCATGATCTCAAGGGATGGTTTTCGATGACCATGCGTAAATCCAATTCCCTCAATCACATATCCATCAGAGGGATGCAGCTGAATACCTGGTGTGAGTAACCGATCAATGTTCCCATCATGATTCCCAGGCAGTACATGAAGCGTGCTGTATGATTGAATCATGGCAAGAAAGGTTTTCACATCAGTTCGTTCTTGATATGTCGAAGAAGGGATAGTATGTTTAATATCCCCAAGAAAAATAATATCGCTGACCTCATTTTTTATTACAATCGAAAGTAACCGCTCTTCCATCCTCTTGGTCTGAGAAGGGACTTGCACCCCATTCTCTCGTAACTCACTTTCAATTCCGATATGCAGATCTGCGATAACCAGAAGTTTTTTTTCCTTGAGCAGAAGAGCGGGTTCGTCCATGAGTGGTTGAAGTGTTAATTGCATACATCAGCCCATTGCAAAAAGACTATTAAAATCAATCACAGAGAGAAGAATGTTAAAGAATAAAAGAAGATAAAAACCGCTAAACACCCAGATTGACAGGTCACCAACAGCTTTCCATAACCCGTTCCCACATTTCCCGACACCAAGGAATCGAAGGATTGCGTATGACAAAAGCTGCAGAGGGATAGCTAACAGAAAGAACCCAAAAACCCAGATGATACCTTCTAAGACGAAAAATACTGCTGTGCTCATTGAGAAACCTTGCGACACCAGAGAGGTGAGAGCGCTGATGCCAAACAGGATGTTGACCTCCAAATCAAGGAGGAGAAATGCAATGACCAGCGCAGAGAGGTGGATAAAGAGAGCGTATCGTTTGATTTTCTGATCAAAGGTAAAGTCAACCGGAGGCCGTAAGAAAAACCGAACATAAAGAAAGACAGAGAGCGAAAGAATCCAGATGAAAAGTAATTCGTACGGAAACGCGATTCCATCCACACTTCGTTTCGCTGACGGGTTATAGAAATGATCTCCAAGATAACAAAGGGTGCAATCCCCTTTGATGGTAGGTCCAGTAGACTCCTCGAATTTCGTAATATCAAGACTGTCGAAACGGACAAATCCCATGGGAAAAAACCGTTGGGTCGAATGATCAATAGTCACAGAATCATTTGTTTGCTGAAGAATCATTGCTCCATTTGCGATTGAGGAGGAGGTCTGAAGGAAAGCATCCAAGTCATTGATACGTTGAAGGATCTCAGAGCTCATATCATCTCCTAAGCTTCCGAGAATCGTTGAGATATTTTGTATGAGTTGTTCAATCCGTACATCAGTGAGCGATGCTGGGAAAACAGAAACAGTCAATTCGTTTGTCGATGGAGTATCAACTAAAGGAAGAAGTGTTAGGGAGGGGTTTTTTGTAAGAGAGAATGCATCATCCTGTATGATGATGTAATCGTTCGGTGATCCGCCGCTCCAAAGTGTTCTATCGTTTCTCCCTTTTATGGAAATGATGCTAGTGTCTGAAAGAGTGGTAAGTACTGCAAAGTTACCAGTGCAATGCATGGTGAGTGGATGGTTCGTCCCTACGACAAAAAATCGTGTGATGTTCTCAGGTACAATTTCAAGGGAAACAATGGTGGTCACCGCATAGGGAAGAATAGTGGATACACTCATGGTACCTTCATTGATGCCAAGAAGGAACAGACCATCCTCTGTGACAATATCAACATCTGAATATGTAGTGATGTGATCGTAATATTTCACAATGAAATCCTCAAGCGATGTTACTGTGGTAATATCAATGTCTTCGGCAATGATTACGGTATCAAGACCGGTAATAGTGCTCGCGCCAATGAGCGGAAACCCATTCATCTGCTGAACAAAAGATGAATCAACGAGGTGACCCAGAGGTTGACCAATAAATGTTCCGTTGATGGTGGTTTTTCCGATAAAAAACACTTCTGTCTCCTTTGTGAAAGATCCTTTCAACGTATACGAGGATGTAAAAAGAGCGGTTGCTGAAGATGAAAATATGAAAAAGACGAAGAGAAAGACGGCGAAGAGATAGGTTTTTTTCATCCGAACCGCTGATTGCGCATGGGTTCTTAAAAGTATTTTTTAATCGCTAAGTAAAGACTTTTATCGTATTAAGTGATATCTCAAGTGAGGATGGAATAATGTGGGAAAAGAAATCATCTGGAGTGTTTGTGAAAAAAACAGAGAAAGCAGTACGGAAGATCGCTGATAGAAAAACCGAGATGATTGAACAGACCGCGGAATGGATGAAGAAATATCAGTATGCAGAATGGCCAAAAAACCCTGATAGAATAGAACAAGAGATGAAAGATAAGATCACTTCTGTGCTATCTGAGGAGATGAAACAGCAACCCGCGTTCCTCGCATGGGTGTTGTACCAAGTCGCTGGCGAGCTTGTAAAACACCAGGAAGTTAAAGCGATATGGGAATAACGAGAAGCATAGCTTCGTGGTTATGATGTAATTAAAAAAGATTTAGAGATATTTTTTCAGGACGTTTGGGATTTCATCGATGATGTCGGTTGCAAGCAGTCCATAGGATTTCTTCTGGAACGCCTCGTTTCCCGCCTCTCCATTCAGGAACGCAGCGACTCGGGCCGCCTCGAACGGTCGTACTCCTTTTGAAAGCATTGCTCCTATGATTCCTGCAAGGACATCCCCAGTTCCGCCCACGGTCATCGCCTCATTATGGACATTATTTTGTTTTACGTCTGTTCCATTGCTTAAAACGTCAATGTATCCTTTTAGGAAAATCGTTATTCCGATTTTTTTTGCCCATTCTTTTACGACAGTTATGCGGTTGTCAAGGTCCTGTGTGAGGGTGATTCCTGTGAGTTTTTTGAATTCACCGACATGCGGGGTGACCACGGTTGTGGAATTTTGTATGAGCGTGAGGTTTTCTCCAATTGGTTTGATGGCATCCGCATCTAAGACTATTGGTTTTTTTTCTGCGATGATGCGTCGAACTAAGAGGATGATTGCTTCCTCGGTTTCAGGTGCGGTTCCTAGCCCTGGACCTAGAATTGAAAAAGCAGCGACAGACTCCCAGGATCGTTGTGGTGTCGCGATGTAGACAAGGTCCACACCGGTTCGTAAGGCTGCAAGACCACTGAGGGCTGGTGCTCCGATATACGGGCCTCCACCGATGACAAGGACGATTCCATTCTCGCCTTTGTGCGATTTTTTTGCAGGACGCGGATAGTACACAGAAAGTTCCCCAGGTCCAACATATGTGAGTGCCTCTTGAGGGATGCCGATATCAATAATAATGGTTTTTCCGCTGTTCTTTTCGTTCATCCCTTCTTTTTTATCATGAAATGTGACCGTGTAATCAGGAATTAGTCTATGAGTGGAGCTAAGACCGGTTGGGACATCTACGGAGATAATGATTTTTTCCTTTGTTTCGTTTATCTTTTTCACAAGGGTCATATATGGTTCTTTCAGTTCACCAGCCAGTCCAGTTCCGAGAAGCCCGTCAATGACAACATCATGTTCTTCAAGAAGTCTGTCAAGATCTCCGAGTGAGTTAGAGATTTTTATTTCATAGGTTTGGAGTTTCTGAAAATTTTTCTTTGCTATCTCTGTTTTAATCTCAGTTCCTGCAAGAAACACGGTGATCTTGTAATACTGAGTGAGGTAGCGTGCCGCGACAAACCCATCTCCTCCATTGTTACCCGTCCCGCAAAGGATAAGGATGTTTTTCTTTGTGTCTTTGACCGTATTTCTTACAAACTCAGCAACACCTTTTCCCGCGTTCTCCATGAGTTGGAGAGTTGGTACACCAACGTATTCCGAGTTGGTATCGATGACTTTCATTTCTGCTTCTGAAATCATACCAAAAATGTTAAACGAATAGAACTCTATATACGCTTCGGAACTATCTAAGGATTTGTTATCTATGATGCCAGGGAAGATGAATAGTAGGCAGCTTGCCCAGATGATGAAACGCTTCGGGATCAATGTGAAGAACATCGATAACGTAGAAAAAGTACTGATCCAGACAGATACAAAGGAATATGTATTTGATACCGCAGAGGTCACTGTGATGGAGGCGCAGGGACAGAAGACGTTTCAGATTATCGGCGAACCAGTAGTGAAAAACAGAGGCACAGAAACCCAAGACACTCAAAAAGAGGATATCAGATTAATCATGGAGCAAACCGGGAAATCAGAGGCAGAGGTGCGGAAGGCTTTAAAGGAGACGAACGGGGATCTTGCTGAGGCCATTCTCAAACTGACTCAACCATGATACATTCTTTCGTGCATATGACGTCGTATAAGGATGCTATCAAAGCATCGAAGCAAGGAATTCTTCTTCGATTACATGTAATCCCAGGATCGGCTCAGACTGTTTTTCCAGCCACGTATAATCAATGGAGAACCTCCATTGAGATGAAGGTTCAGGGGCAGGCAAAAGACAACAACGCAAACACCGAGGTCCTTGAAACAATCGCACGGTTTTTCAAGCTTACTTCAAACGAGGTGACCCTTCTGAGTGGCGAAAAAAACCGACAGAAAACCGTCTGCCTGAAGAATATCACTTCGAATGCAGTAGAAGGAAAACTCAAGGAGTATCTTGATGGATGACCTTCAAATAATCGAGGAACTCGACGAGCTACTCAATGAGCTACGGGAGGAGAACAAAACCGTCCCGATCATCGTAGAGGGAGAAAAGGACATCGCCGCGTTACGCAAGCTTGAGATGACCGGGGAGATCATCCGATTCAACATAGGACAATCGGTCTCAGATTTCTGTGACACCATCACACAGAAATACCAAAAGATCATCCTGCTTACCGATTGGGATTGGCGCGGGGGCAGGCTTGGTTCCTCGATTAAGAAACATCTTGAGAACCGCGTGGAGTGCAACCTCAGTTACCGTCAGACGTTAGCCCATCGATGCACCTGTCGGACCGTCGAAGGGATCCCATCATGGTTGGAAACGTTGCGAAGAAAGATGAAAATTTCCTAGATACATCCTAAACTTTAATAACAACCTGGATTATTTTTACGCCTCAACAACTCGAAATGAAAAACAGGTGAGAGAAATACGTAATAAACATTGGTTCAAGCTTGGTCTGCGTTCTTTCGAGGTCTATCTGAACCAGGAAGATCGTTCACGGGCACTGGTACAGACAGGATACAATGAGATCGCTTCATTCTATGATTCGTATTGGACACAGTACATGTCCGCTCTTTCCGAGGACATGCTCAAAAGATTAGAACCCTCAACACAGGGAAGATGCCTTGATCTGACGTGCGGAACAGGTTTTGTCACACAAATGCTTTCTGAAATGACCTCAGGGGATGTCACCGGGGTTGACGCATCGGAACATATGATCGCCGTGGCAAAAAAAAAATATGGTGATTGCTGTCAGTTTCTCACCGGTGATGCGTATCAGTTTCTGAAAAACCAGCCCTCAGACCACTATGATAGTATCACCTGTGCATGGGGCTTTGGATATCTTCCCACACAGATCATTCATGAAATCTTTCGAACCCTCCGACATCATGGAAAATTAGGGATCATTGATAACAGCGTATTATCCAACTGGGAGTTTGTCCTGTTTTTTCTCATAGCATTATCAGAAGAACCACAAGCGTTGGTCTCACTACTCAAACCACAATTTTATCTTTCAACCGGGACTCTTGTTCAGAGGATGAGAATGAACGGTTTTCAAATCAATGATTCTTGGAAAGGAAAAAAAACATTCCCATTCGATAGAAAGGAGACGGCCATAGAGCAATTGATTCGATCCGGTGTTTCAGCAGGGATCATTCAGATGGTTGAACCAGACAAAACAGACAAGATCATTAGACGAACAGGTGAACTGCTTCAGCGCCGTCATAAGCTACAGGGGTACATTCCCATCACCCACCGTTACATCGGTGCTATCGGAGAAAAAAAATAAATGCTCCAACCTGGAGAGGTGATACATGGATGTCGCAAGACCATGAGGTTATTGAGTTACACGAAAGAGATGAACCTGAATACATGCAGATTATCATAAAAGCATTTCAAGAGTCTCCTCAGGTTCCTGCCCTGATGGAAAAACCGAAGCACACTGGAATAATCATACGAAAAATATTCAGCATGTACAAAAAAAGTGGTTCAATTAAAACATTTGGTATTAAAAAGGACAAGGATTTTCTCTGCGTTGGAATATGCATTGATTCTGATAGTAAGCCAGAGTTTTTTCGGACCATTATTTTTGGGTTGACTGTTCTTCGAACCTTGGGCTACAAAGGAGTCCATCAATTCTGGGCATACAATAAGAACAAACCAGACTACGAGAAACGATGCCTCGAATTGATTTTCTATGGAACTTTGTCAAAGGACCAACAAAAAGGATATGGTCGTTCGATGCTGAAATTTTTATATGACTATGCAAAAAAGAATGGGTACGGGGGTGTGACTGGTGCAACAAATACAAGCAGGCCAGCGTATCATTTCTACATGAGAGACGGATGGACCGTCGATACGCAGTTCACAATTGAGAAACACATCATCTGCTGGGTGAGACGAATCGTATGAGACATTTACCGTTCCTATAATTTATTGACCACTGATGAGGAGAGAATGATTATATACTTTCACTGCTCTCCGATAAAAGTATAAAAGAGTGTTAAAACCATGGGGGATTTGGTGCAGAACACTACGAAGAATCAAAAGAAACTCGTTCCTACTGTGAAAAAGGAATCAACAAGTGTCTGTGCTCTCTGTCGAGGAACCAAGTTCTTATGCGGTAAGAACCGATGCCCAGTAATCGTCCGATATCACGCCAAGGTAAAGACAAAACCATTACTTGATAGTTTACGACTCGAAGGAGCATCACCCCCGAGTGTTTTCATTGGACGGATCGGATACCCAAAGGTTGCCATAGGACCAATGATTCCTCCGGTGATGGGGGACACCTCAGAAATCGACACCCCTGAACGATGGCTTCATAAAACGCTGGACGAAATCGTGGATTTCCGCAGTCAACTCGTCAGAGGGAAATTCACAGTCGATGTGACCAACGTTGAAAGCTCCCATCGTATCGTGGAATTCACCCGAGAACTTGCTCTCTCCAAGAACGCTGTGTTTGCAGATGCCGTATTTGAAAAAAAACCCTATGGGAAGATAGCATTCTATGACGAAGTCCAACCACATGGACCGTCTGCTCCCCTGAGAACGTTAGATATTACAAACCCCAAGTACGAGCAACATATCGAAAAAGCCTACTACGATACGGATCTGAAAGCAAGGGATGCGATTCTTGATATCTATAAAAACGGGGTGTTAATCTCAAAGATTCAACGTGCGTTCAGTGTCGGAGCTTTTGGGATAAAAAAGAACAGACGCTTTGTCCCAACCCGCTGGAGTATCACCGCAGTGGATTCAACGCTTGGTGCAGATCTAATGAAAAAAACAAAAACCTACCCGTTCATCAATGAGGCCCGTGCATATTATCTGAACCAGTATGATAATCGATGGATTATCCTGATGATGCCTTCAGAATGGCAATACGAGCTTATTGAAGCATGGTATCCAAACACAACATGGAACCAGTATGGAACCAGCATTTCCATTTTCAACAGCTATGAGTTTTATGATGGTCGAACGACCTACGCTGAAATCGGTGGGTGTTATTATGCCGCAAGACTTGCAGTCAACGAACTCCTCACTAAAGAACGCAGACAAGCAGGGGTCGTCATCCTCCGCGAAGCACACCCAGGATATATCATGCCGATTGGTGTGTGGAATGTACGGGAAAGCGTGCGGCATGCGTTAACCCAACCGTATAGAAAATTCGATACGATCCAGGAATCACTTGTATATGTCTCTGAAATCATGGATATCCCCATCCAGCGATGGATACGAAACAGTGCGGTGCTGAAAAATCAACTGTATCAGCGACGACTGGAGGATTTCCTGGTGAGATAATATGAGTGTTGAAGAAATTGAATGTAAAACCGCATTGTCCGCATCAACATTACCTGGATTGACTTATTCGTTGAATCCATACCGAGGCTGTCAACATAATTGCGCGTATTGCTATGCACCAAACGTCCTACGACTACCACGGGAACACTGGGCAGACGACCTTAAGGTCAAAAAAAATATTCCAATGGTTTTGTCACATGAGTTGAAAAAAAAGAAACCAGGTGTTGTTGGCATCTCAACAGTCACCGATCCATACCAACCACTGGAACAAAAATATAAACTTACTCGTTATTGTTTAGAACAATTATTACACTATGATTTCCCGGTTCACATCCAGACAAAATCAGCTCTAGTCATACGAGATATCGATCTGCTCAAACAATTTTCTGATTCACAGGTGATGTTCAGCATCGGAACACTACGTGAGGATGAACGCAGGCTTCTTGAACCACAGACATCCTCGATTCAAGACCGGATAACCGCATTACAAAAATGCGTTGTTGCAGGTCTGAAAACCGCGGTGTTCTTCGGACCGGTATACCCGACCACGACCGTAGAGGAAATCCCTCAATTCCTTGACATGATGAAAGACGCAGGTACACAGGAGATCTGGATCGATATGTTACACCTAAAACCTGGGGTGTTGGAAAACGTCCAAAAAACCTTACAACAAGACCCACAGATCAATCAAAGGTTTTCAAAACCAATGCAAAAACCAATGGATCATTACAGGATTATCAGAGAAGAAATACAAAAACAGGCAAAAAAGCAACATCTCAGAATCATCGATGCTTTTTAACCTCTCTTTATATTACCATAGGGCTTTCTTCCAAGAGATACACCCTCGTAGCATTTAAGTATAAGAACTCTATTACTGCAAAAATCCCTTAATAAAAAAATTACAATATTTATAAGTGATAAATATGGCCAAAGCACGTGCACGAACGACAACCAGAAAAGTCAAAGATCGATGGAAAGCAAAAAACTGGTACACCATACTCGCACCATCATTATTCAACAATGTCCCTGTCGCTGAGACGCTCGCAGAGACTCCAGAAAGCCTCATCGGTAGAGTCACCGAGGTATCCCTACAGGACATCACCAATGATTTCAGGAAATCTCATATTAAACTCCTGTTTAGCATCGATAAAATCGAACAGAACACGGCACATACCCAACTGAAGGGTCATCTGCTCACCTCAGACTATCTCAGACGAATGATCCGAAGGAGAAAATCCCGAGTAGATGGGGTGTTCGACGTTGAGACCAGGGATGGTGCGCTTCTTCGAGTAAAACCGTTCGCGATTGCTGAGAAACGGATACAAAGTTCACAAAAGAAACTCATCAGAAACGTCATGAAAGACGTCATCACCAAGGAAGGAAAAGTAAAAACCCTGAATTCCTTTATCAAGGATTGTCTTGATGGAAAAACCGGCAGCGAGATTTACAAGCACTGTAAGATTTATTACCCAGTAAAACGCATTGAAGTCAATAAAACAGAAATCATTCGATTACCAACCGTGATTATCGAAGATGAAAAACCAGTAGAAAAACCAGAGGAACAACCCCAAGAACCAACCAAAGAAGAATCAGAAGTGCCTGCTGAAGAAGAACTCACCGAAGAAAAACCAGTAACTGAAACACCAGCAGAAGAAAAAGAAGAACCTGTCGAAGAAGAGCTCACTGCTGAAGATTTGGAAAAAGCGGAAAAACCAAAGAAGAAGGCAAAGACCGCGACAAAGAAAAAAACTACAACAAAGAAGACAGCAAAGAAAAAGAAAGAAGAAGCTCCTGAGTCATAAACGTTCTAGGAGCATACTTTTATATATCGTGGGTTCCTATTTTATTCCTATATGATACAGAAGGAAAAGACCCTACCGTATCTTTTCATATGCATCCTTTTATGTTCCGTTATAATGATCCCCATTGGAAAAAGTTGCAAAGATATCGTCATAACACCTGCTGCAACAGCCGGAGATTATAGTCTTCTCTTAAAAGTCCGAGATCCAAGCAGAGATGGATTACAAGTACTATGTAGAGTTCCAAAAGGAACACGATATACCTATCATCATCCCTGGACCGGAAAAACCTGGGATTTTATCGTAAACCATACCTATATTGGTGTCGCAACCCAAGGAGACACGCTCCCAGATATTGTCAAAGCAGGAATGGTTCTGACTGATGCGGGTTTAGCCTTTGGTGATGCAGACACGCTTTCAAAATGGATAAACCCGACAAAGAACGCATGGGATGATTTTGATTGGATTCGATACGCATGTCAGACCGCTGATACCGAAGATGACGCTATCTTGTTACTCACCGCTGAAGCGGTCGACCAGCTTCATGCAACCGGAGTCTCAGAGAATCTTTTCGTAGTTGGTCCACAGAAAGCAGTCGTCATCGAGGCAGATGCAATACACCATACGATTAACGATGTGTCTGATGTTCTTGTCATGTCGAACTATGCAAAAGACCTCTGGCGAACACAACAAATCAGATCCCTACCAATTGCCAAATCATTTGATGCCCAGAAAGAAACATGGGTACGACGAGGGTGCGTAGTCCATCTTGGGTCGCTGTGCGGAATTAAAATATTAGAAACAACACCATCATCAATCACCGCTAGAGTGTTTCCCGTATTTGCGTTTAAAAATTCTGAATTAAGTACGGAGGTGACCATCTCAGTTGGAAAACGAGCAACCGTTGGACCGTACAGTGTGAAACTCTTAGAAATCAATGAAAACACAGCCAGATTATCTTTGAGTACCGCAGAACACGCCTGGGAACAAGAAGTCCAGAGTAAAATCCAACCGGTGATCGGTAATATCACTGTCCAGGATATGATACGCTGGTCGCGGTTGCATGCGACAGACCTTGATGGACTCCGCCCGATGTGCGA